>JARDZP010000169.1 GCA_029240795.1 Haloplasmataceae bacterium
AAGTGAACCAACAACCTTTTTCATAAATAATGGTTTAGAAACTTATTCACCTAGTAATTTTGCCAATATTTATGCAAACAAAGATATTTCGATGGCATATGCAATCGCTGTATCTGATAATATTTACGCAGTCAAAACACATCTCTTTTTAGGACCAGAGTCATTAATAAATACAGCCCATAAAGTTGGTATTACAGCCCAAATGAAACCAGTTCCTTCACTTGCCTTAGGTTCAACAGAAATTAAATTAAGTGAAATGACCACCGCATATGCTCATTTTGCTTCATTAGGAAAGAAAGTTAAACCTGTTTATATCACTAAAATAACTGACCTAAATGATAATGTAATATACGAATATAAACCTATTGAAGAACAGGTTTTAGACTCTGATTTGTCATTTTTAATGACACATATGTTAGAAGGAATGTTTGACACTAGAATGAGTGAAAATATTACTGTAACAGGTCAATCAATCGCAGGTTCATTATCAAGAACCTATGCTGGAAAAAGTGGATCAACTGATTATGATAATACGATGATTGGATATAATCCTGAACTAGTACTTGGTGTTTGGACAGGTTTTGATGAATTAGTACCCATCATTAAATACGAAGAGAAAAGTTATTCTAAAAGACTTTGGGCACAAGTTGTTGAAGAATATTTTCAAGGAACTGAAAACAATTGGTATGAACCATCTGATAATATTATAGGTGTAAGAGTCAATCCGATTACTGGTGATATCTATTACAACACAGATGGATATACAAAAGTGATGTATTATTTAAAAGGCACACAACCTCCCTACCGATATTAAAAATTAATTATAGGCCGAATAGGTTGACAAAGGTTGTAATTATCTTTATAGTAAAGATAAAAAGGATTGTTGTAAATGAAACATCTACAACTATACTTAAAATGAAAAGAGTTTTTAATTCAGCAAGTGATCAAGTATCCCATGCTTGGACTACTCCTAAAATCATGAAAAAGTGGTTATTCACAGGAGAAAAAAATTAACTAACTACAAATGAATTAAAAGTCGGTGGGTCTTGGAAAATCATCGATCATCGTGATGGTACAGACTATCGCGGTATTGGAAGATATATTGAAATTAGTTTCCCAATTAAATTAGTGTTTACATTTAAAATGCCACAATTTAGTGATACAGAAGATACTTTAACAGTTGAATTAAAACAACTTAAACATCAATGTGAAATGACTTTCACACAAGTTATAGTTGTACCAAAAGAGCCTTATGGACTGATGAAGTAATCAAACTAGTACTTTCTCAATATAATATCGAATCAGAACAAGGCTTGACTTAATGTTTCTGGGATTAAAACAATTGACTGAAATATAAAGGAGGAAGTAAATGTTAGCACATATTGAAAAAATAGAAAGTGGATGTCTCGCTCGTTTCGAAAGAGAATATAATTATTCTCAAGAACAAGTTTGGTCTTATCTAACTGAAAACGCAAAATTAAAAGAATGGTTTCCAGAACTAAGTATTGAAAAACTTAATAAAGGTGAAATGATCAAGTTTGATATGCAAGATGGGACACATAAAGAGATGGAAATCTTGGAAATGAAAACCAACAATATTTTAGAATATACTTGGGGAAATGATGTAGTACGTTTTGAACTCAATCCTAAGCAGGACGGATGTCAATTAATATTAATCGAAAAAAACAGAACAATCACAGATCAAACGCCAAAAGATTTGGCTGGTTGGCATGTTTGTTTACTTATGATAAAAACACTACTTGAAGGAAAACCACTCGAATCCCGTGATAAAGAATGGGATAAATGGTATGATATTTATAAAAGTGTTTTACTTAATTAGATAAATAGAAATACTTGAAAATCTACGATCTTTCAGAAAAATTGGGAGAAACCTCATTTAAAATTCCATTATAAAAGGTTGCATATTGATATGCATTATGTTCTGTTTAAGAGTTGAAAATGGTTAAATTTAACCAAAATCACATATAAAATCTTAGGTAAAATCATTATATAAATTTTACCAAAACGTAAAGAATATTTTTCAATGTAAAAATTGTTAGATATTCTTTTTTTATAAATCGATGATTTAATTAATTACTTATAAAAATTGGATCTATTAGTGAATGTTGTTGCTATATAATTAAAAAATAATTTTATTCCTTTAATCAGTATTAACATTAAATGGAAATGATGATACAATATTCATGTAAAAGAAAATGATAAAGGGTGATGTTATGAAAAAAATGTTTGGTTTACTAGTATTGTGTTTGTTATTAATACTGACTGGATGCTCATCGGCAAAAGAACCATCTGAAAAAGAAAAGTTAGAAAGTTATTTGAAAACGATAGGCTATGATTGCGGTATATCTCATTGTAAGACGAATGTGGAAGATAATAGTACTACTGTATATTTACTAGATGATGCCTACACAAAGAGTGAACATTCATATATTAATCTAACCAATGGTATTATAAAAGAGGGTATTAACTTTGTAGACAGTTTTATAATGGTGGGTAATGAAACTACTACAATTATTATATGGGAATCAAATTACACTCTTTCAACACAACAATATAAGGTAGATTATCAATACATTGAAAAAGATGGTGAAAGTCTTATTACACTCGCAA
>JARDZP010000170.1 GCA_029240795.1 Haloplasmataceae bacterium
AAAAGAATATGATCGTATAAGAGATTCAGGTGGTTATGTTACAACTGATGGTTATTTGGATGGTGTTTCTGAAGTTTCCAGAGCTGTTGGATTTTTTAAATTGATGCCACATATTAATGCTAAGCCAAGTATCCATAAATTTAAATTAACTCAGAATGAAGAAATGATTGCAATTTGTACTAGTGAAATATGGAAAAGAGTTTCATTTGAATTAGCTGCTGATGTTATAAGGCAAGAAAAATCGAATCCAATTGGCGCAGCAGAAAAGTTAAGAGATTTTTCAATTTCTTATGGTAGTAAAGATTTAAAAACTACTGCAGTTGTTTTATCATTAAGACAGTTTACTACTAGGCAAAAACATCATGGTGCATCTAAACCAGAAGATTCAACATTACGTAAATTAGATGAAGAAATCGAACCACCAACAGGAGAATTAGCAATGGTTTTCACTGATATTAAAAATTCTACATTATTATGGGATAATTTTCCAGTTGCCATGAGATCTGCTATTAAAGTTCATAATGCTATTATGCGTAGACAATTACGTATTATTGGAGGTTATGAAGTTAAAACTGAAGGTGATGCCTTTATTGTTAGTTTCCCTACACCAACTGCAGCATTGTTATGGTGTTTCATTGTTCAATCACAATTATTAACGACTAATGAATGGCCAGCTGAAATTTTAGCAAGTGATCAAGGGTTAGAAATCAAAGATAGTGATGGTAATTTAATTTTCCGAGGTTTATCCGTTAGGATGGGTATTCATTGGGGTACTCCTGTTTGTGAAATGGATGTTGTTACTAAAAGAATGGATTATTTCGGACCAATGGTTAATAGAGCATCTAGAGTTAGTTCGGTGGCGGATGGTGGACAAATTACTATGAGTACGGATTTTTATTATGAAATGGAGAAAGTTAAAAAAATTCATCAAATGGTCAAAACTGGTAAACTTGATTTTAATAGAGCTTATGGATACAAGACGAAAAGTAAAGATGTTGAAAACCAAGTAAATCAATTAGAAAATATTGGTATTGTTTTGGAAAGTATTGGAGCAAAAAAATTAAAAGGTTTAGAAACTCCTGAAAATATCTGGTTAGTTTTCCCTAAGCCATTAAGTTCAAGATTGAAAATGATTACTAATAAAGATGGTGAGATCAATAATAAATCCAATAATAAATTAGCTGCTGGTGGTATTACTGATGAAACTGCATGGACATTACGTAAAATTGCACTTAGATTGGAAAAGGTGGCATCATATTTTGCTTCATATCAAACTGCTGGTTCAGTTAGTCAATATAAAAATTTTACTGAAGGTGTCAAAAAAGAAGTTGAGAAGAGTATGACTGATAGATTTAGCAGTGTTGAATCATTTATGCTATTATTCCTTGATCATACTATCACTAGAATTGAAAATTGTGTGGCCGTTATGGGTGTAAGGCAAATTGTTGGTGAAGAAAAAACTCAAGGGTATGATACATTACATCTTTTAGATGCTTTAAAAAGCATGACAGCTGAGCTCAATGCATTAAGATTTCGCGTTGATGAATTAGAAGCTAAGGATGCTGATAAGAATGATAAAGGTAAGATTTGTTAAGGCGTGAGTTAATATTTCCATGTATATATATTTATATCTATATATTTTTCAAAAAGTTGCATAATGTCAATTAAAAATTTTGATAATTAAGATTTAATTTTGGAAATATTGATGAAAAATTTAATTTTCGAAGAAAGACTCAGATATAAGTAATTCATAAGACGTAACAAAAATGTAATAACAAGAAATGTTCTATTTATTTTTATTTATTTATTACTATTTTTATATTTTTACCATTTGTCTAATAAAGCTTAAATGTGAATAAAATATTATTATTACAATAGAATTAGATGATAAATAATAATAATAAAACGTTCTTACTAGCTTGTAATATGCATAACGTAGTACTCGCAAGTTCGGGGGTACAATACCTGCTGAGACTGTTAAACTGCGATTAACTGAACGCACAAATGGTACCTGAAAGTACAGCAGGTACTTTCGTTTTTTCAAAGGTAAGCTGGTTCACAGGTCGAGTTATCAAATTGAGAAATAATAGACAAAAATTCTCAAAATTTTATATTTTCAAACTAAGTTAAGGATTCAAATATAGATTAGAATTTTTACCTTCTATTATTCACCATTTACAGGAAATTTTATCAAAATTATACTATTCACTTTAGAATAAAATATGTTTATTATCATTTCCTAAATAGTAAATCGTCAATCGAAGCAATTGTTACGCCAGGTCTGCCAAGCCTGACTCCAATATCGGAGACACGTGCGTACAATAGAGGGTTTGGTAACCCTGATGATAGAATGGACTCACAGAATGTAGAGTAGTCGGCCTGTGGTAACACTGGACGACCATATTAAATAGTTTTCACCTATTCCTATCCTATTTCTCTATATATCTACTTTGTAACTATTTATAGACAGCGAAAATTATACCATAAGTTGTGACAGCAATTGAAATACCGAGAAATCTATTTATAGGTATTTTGGGATAAAGGATATTTGTATAGCCTTTTTATGTATAATTAAGTATATCTATAAAGTTCTCTATATG
>JARDZP010000077.1 GCA_029240795.1 Haloplasmataceae bacterium
ATAAAATTTTATTTTATAAAGCTTTTTTTCGTTCAATTCTAACTCAAAGGTTTTGTTTGTTTTTTTCTATTCTGTTTAGTTTTCAAAGATCTCTCGTTACTTATTAGCAACATTACTTATTTTATCATGCATTTAAAATTTGTCAATATTTTTTCCTCGTTTTTTATAGACAAATTTTGGAGCGGGCGAAGGGAATCGAACCCTCATATCCTGCTTGGCAAGCAGGTGTATTAACCATTATACTACGCCCGCATAATGGCAGGGCTAGCTGGATTTGAACCAGCGCGTGACGAAGTCAAAGTCCGTTGCCTTACCGCTTGGCTATAGCCCTACAATATAAAAAATGGTGGAGGGAGACGGTTTCGAACCGCCGAACCCAAAGGGAGCAGATTTACAGTCTGCCGCGTTTAGCCTCTTCGCTATCCCTCCAAAGGAAATGGTGCCGACTACAGGAATTGAACCCGTAACCTACTGATTACAAATCAGTTGCTCTACCAATTGAGCTAAGTCGGCGCCAATAATTAAAACATATAAATGGCGGAGCAGGAGGGATTTGAACCCTCGCGCCGGTTTCCCGACCTATGCCCTTAGCAGGGGCACCTCTTCGGCCACTTGAGTACTACTCCGTATCGCTAACGCCATTATATGATACTACATCTATTTTTACTTGTCAATAACAATTCAAGAATTTTTTAATACAAATTTATTGCGGTTTGATCATAGTTAATGCAAGTCGGCGACGCATTAAGTCAACATTTTCAACATAAACTGTAACAATATCTCCAACATTTACAACATCCATTGGATGTTTTACATAACCCTTTCTCATTTTAGATAGGTGAACTAGTCCACCCTCTTTTACACCACAATCAATAAATGCGCCAAAATCAACTACATTTCTAACAGTACCTTGTAGTTCCATTCCGACCTCTAGGTCTTCAAGTTTCATAATACCTTTACGTAATAATGGCTTAGCAAACTCATCACGAGGATCACGATTAGGTGCGACAAATGCATCTAACACATCATTTAAAGTATGCTCTCCTAGACCGGTAATATGCATTAATTCTGAGTGATTAACATTTTTTATTGCTTCTTTTAATTTTTCAGTACCTAGATCAGTTACATCACAATTTAATTGTTTCAATATCAACAAAGCATTTTCATAATTTTCAGGATGTATTCCAGTTTTATCTAATGGTTGTACACCATCAACTATTCTTAAAAATCCTACTGCTTGTTCATATGACTTAGCACCAAAACGAGGAACTTTTAACAATTGTTCTCTACTTTTAAACTTACCAAACTCATCACGAAATGCTACTACGTTTTTCGCTACAGTTGCATTACATCCAGAAACATATTTTAATAATTCTTCAGATGCAGTATTAACATTAACCCCAACTCGATTAACTGTTGTTTCTACAACAAAGTTTAATGACTCATTTAGTTTACTTAGTGTTACATCATGTTGGTATTGTCCTACACCAATAGATTTAGGATCAATTTTTACTAATTCAGCTAATGGATCTTGTAAACGTCTAGCGATTGAAATAGCAGATCTTTCTTCAACATTTAGATCTGGAAATTCTTTTCTAGCTAATTCAGAAGCTGAGTATACTGAAGCTCCCGCTTCACTAACTATTATATAAGATACGTCTTGTTTCAGATCACCTAATACTTTTACAATAAATTCTTCGGTTTCTCTTGATGCTGTTCCGTTACCTATTGCTACTATTTCAATTTTGTATTTTTTAATTAAATTTGCAATTGTATCGATAGATTCTTGAACACGATCATCATGTACATTTTCACCTTTATATTTTTCATGTGGATAAATAACGCCTTTAGCAAGCATTTTACCTGTTTCATTAACAACTGAAAACTTACATCCAGTTCTATAAGCAGGGTCAACACCTAAAACCATTTTACCTTTCATAGGTGGTTGAAGTAATAAATTTCTTAAATTTTTAGAGAATATGTTAATTGCCTGTTCCTCTGCTTTAGCGCTTAACTCTGATCTAACTTCTCTTTCAATTGAAGACTTTACCAAACGTTTATAACCATCTTCACACGCTAGTTTAACATATGGAGCAGTTGTTGATTCTTCCAACTTAATCATTCTATTCAAGATAAAAATCATAATTTTTTCTTTAGGTTCTTCAATTGAAACCTTTATGATTTTTTCACTTTCTCCACGATTAACAGCTAATACTCGATGTGATACTATTTTATTTACTGGTTCATGATATTCATAATACATTTCAAAAACTTTTCTTTCGTCTATTGATGAATCCTTAACTTTTGTTGTTAACATTCCCTCAAAACAAAATGCTTCTTTTACATACTTACGAATATCTGCATCATCAGAAACCATCTCTGCAATAATATCTTGTGCACCTTGCAAAGCTTCATTTACATTTTTCACGCCTTTTTCTTCATTTATATAGTTAGCAGCTTCTGTTAAAACATCAGCATCTTTTTTAAATGAAAGCAAAAATTGTGATAATGGTTCTAATCCTTTTTCAATTGCATCTGTAGCACGAGTCTTTTTCTTTTCTTTATAAGGTCTATATAAATCTTCTACATCAGATAATTTATCTGATTTTAAAATCTTGTTTTTTAATTCAAGTGTTAATTTACCTTTTTCTTCAATAAGACGTAACACATCTTCTATTCTTTTTTGTAAATTTACTTGATATTCATATTCTTTACTTATTTCACGAATTTTTTCTTCATCAAGCGCTCCTGTTACTTCTTTACGATAACGGGCAATAAAAGGAACTGTATTATTTTCACCAAGTAATTCTAATACTTTTTCTACTTGAGTTACTTTAATTCCTAAATCATTTGCTATCTTTTTTATTAAATCATGATTTAATTCCATCTTTACACCTCAGTTAAATATTCTCTATATATTTTAACATAATTTGACTAAAATAAATATAAAAATAAAAAAAAGTTGGTTTAATCCAACTCTAATTTCATATTTATCCCAATTTAATGGGGGGTCGTAGGGGTAACTACGACCCATATTAGGGGTTATTATGAAAAGGGTATATGGGGGTGCAAAATAATATTTTTGCTGTAACACTACTAAGTAGTATTACAATTTTATTATAGCATACAGTTTTATGTTTGTTAAGTACTTTGATAAAAAATATTTAACGTTTTATTAATTATTTGCTAGATATAATTTCATCATAAAAATTCTTAAGATAATTTATAAACTTCACTATATCTTTTACATCTTTACAACATGATATTCTAACATAATCTTGGTATTTAATACCAAATACTTCTCCAGGTACTAAAGAGATATGATATTTTTCTTTAAATTTGTAGCAAAACTCTTTACCAGTCAAATTGAATTTACTTACATTTATAAATAAATAATAAGCTCCAGTTGCATTTACATAATCAACTTTAATATCCATTAATTCTTCTTTTAATAATTCTAGATTATTTAAGTAATAATTATTAACAAATTTAGTATGTTCTTCATCTAATATTGCACCGATCGCACCTTGTTGCATTACACTCGATATACAACCAACACTTAAAAAGTTAATCTTTTTTAATTCTTCATTTATAATTTTATTACTGATAACATATCCAATTCTATAGCCAGTCATTAAATGTGATTTTGATAATCCGTTAATAAAAATAAATTGTTCTTTATTATTATAATCGTAAATTAATTCAGAGAGAGAAACATAATCGCTTTTAGTATATAAACGATATAATTCATCTATAATAACATAGAATTTATTGTTTTTAAATAATTTCAATAATTCGATTTTTTCTTGAGTAGTATAAGTTACTCCGGTAGGGTTATTTGGTTCATTAATAATTAATGCTTTTGTTTTTTTTGTTATATTCTTTTCTAGAATTACACTATTTATTTTAAAATTAGTTTCTCGGGTATCTATAATAACAGGAGTACCTCCTAGTAATCTAACTACATTTTCATAAATAGGATAATGGGGTGATAAAATTATCACTTCATCGCCTTTGTTGATTAAAGTTAACATAACACTAAAAAACCCTTGTGTCGACCCATTTGTTACTACAATTTCATCTTGATAATTAAAATTAGGATAATAATTTTCAATTATTAATTTACGTAAAGTTTCATCACCTTCAACTTTACTATACTTAGTATTGTTATCTAACAATGCTTCATAAGCTTTTAACTTAGCATTAAAGGAACTATTAAAATGACCTTCTCCTAAAGATAAATCAATTCCATCATCATTAGGATTTTTACTATAATGACTTAACGGTTTTAAGTTTGTTTTCATCAAGTTTTTATTCATAATTATCACCACTTAATCTTATGCTAATAACTTAATAAAAAGTATAAAAAAGACCAATAGTTTTATAAACTATTGGCTAATTTAGATTATTTTTCATTATCAATGATTAAAGAATTAGCTATTTGATATAGTTCATCATGATTATACTTTTCAGAACTAAGTATAAACTCAATTCCATTATCAAACCAAGATAAAGAAGTATCATTTAAGAACCCAATACCGCTTCCCATAACAATTGGATCACCATATACTTCTACTACTTGCATTGTTTCTTCTGCTTGAACTTTTTCTTCTATAACTGTAAATGTTTTTTCTGTGGATTTATCTTTGAAAGTTCTGATATTTAAATGATCTTCATCATAATACTTATCACCTGTTAGTACAGCGTTAGCAGTATATTTAGGTATTAAAAATGAAGGATTAAAAGTTGGCATTTGTTCATAAGTATCAATAGCACTATTCATACTATATTCAACAGCAAATTCATTTTCATTAAATTTTGGTTTTAAATTTACATCATTAAACAAAACGTGAATTTTAGGTTGTTGTTGTGAATCAAACACAGTAACTTCTTTTGGGAAATAAGTTTTTTCATCAATAACGATCTTTTGTGATGTTAAATCACGTGATTTTCGATAATCAACCTTTGTATCAAATACATATTCGCCTTCTTGTTTTGCATAAATTGTATTTTCATCATTAAAGATGTCTTTTACAAGTGATTGATATAAATATGGTTGTGAACTATTCAATGGCCAGTCACTTTGAAATTTGAAACTTTTATTTAATGCTGGAGTAAGTACGTATACAGCTTCTTCATTTTTTAAAACAATTTGCATATTGTTACTATCACGGTTACTTAAAGTAACTTTATACATATCTGGTGCTGAATATTTAACATTTACATCAAATGTATGTGTTTTATTCATTTCGTTAATTTCCATCATCGCATTAACTTCATAAATTTCAACTGCTTCCAATTTTTGACCCAAAGCTTTTATAACATCTTCTTGTGATTTTGCACCACAAGCTGCAAGAGTTAAAAAAGCACATATCAAACTTACAATTGAAAAAATTTTTTTCATTACATTCACCTCACGAAAACTTTTCATTTAATATTATGATAGCTAAGATAAAAATATTCTATTATGTATAAAATTATCAATAATAGGAATAATAATTATGAAAAAATAAAAAAGTAGGAGGCTTTCAATGAGTGTTACAATTATGCAAAAAATAGCTCTTATTGTTACTATAATAGGTGCAATAAATTGGGGTTTAATTGGACTTTTTGATTTTAACTTAGTTGAATGGTTGTTTGGATCAGGTTTATTAGCTCGTACTGTTTATACTCTTGTAGGAATTACAGGATTAATCAACATTGGTTTATTAGTTGCTCCTACAGAAGATTAATATTTAAATCCTCAGGTATGAATACCTGAGGATTTTTCTATTTATATTCAATTATTACCTCTGCACATGCATAATGCTCTGTATGAGTAATTGATACAAAGCAATTTAAATCTTCTTTTACAATTATATATGGTTTACCTAACAAGTCATTCAATATTTCAATATCTTTAAACGCAATTTTACCAATTCCTGTTCCAATTGCTTTTGAATAAGCCTCTTTAGCCGCAAATCTACCAGCTAAAAATTGATATTTACGATCATCACTTTGATAATTATGATAGATTTCAATTTCTTTTTCACTTAGTATTCGTTTTATGAAATTATCTATAACTTTTATATTCTTAATGCGATTTATTTCAACTAAATCTATACCAATACCTTTAATCATTATATCACCATCTATATTATAATTGTGTAAAGCCATACATACAATAAAAAATTTTATTTTTTAAATTGACTGCTACCTTTAGGCTGTAGATTAATTAATTTTTTAATAGTACTTTTATTGTGGAGTGGTGGTAAATATATGAGTGACAATAAACTTAATGAACTATTTGGTCAAAAAGTACGATTATTAAGGATGTCAAAGGGATTAAGTCAAGAAGAATTAGGTTTACAAGCAGGTCTACATAGAACTTACATTGGACAAATTGAACGAGCTGAAAAAAATATCTCTCTACAAAATATTGGTAAATTAGCTAATACTTTAGACATTGACATTCAAGAATTATTTGATTTTAAAGAAATTTACAGTTATAAAAAAAAATAAAATTGAGCATATTTAATGCTCAATTTTTTTTATAAATCTAAATCTACTAATTTTTCACTGTTACGAATTTTTTCAGCAATTAAATTAATTTTTCTAAAACGATGGTTTAAGCCTGATTTGCTAATTATTTTTCTATATTCCTCATAGTATAAATCGCTTAATTCAGTTAAAGTAGCATCATGGTACTTGATTCTTAATTTAGCTACATCTAATAGTTTATCAGGCAAAATATCAATACCAACAGTTTCAGTTATTAAATTAATATTATCTATTTGATTATTGGATGCATCCCATGATTTATTTAAATTTGCTACTTCACAATTTCTTATTCGATTAACAGAATTATTTAAATCGCGATATATTCGAATATCTTCAAAATCTAAAAGTGCATTTGTAGCATTGATAACTCGTAAGAAGTCAGCGATTTTTTCTGATTCTTTGATATACACGATAAATCCTTTTTTACGCTTAATTGTTCTAGCATTTAAATCATATAAATTTGCGATTTTCTTAATATCCAAAGCTAATTCTTCATCTAACATAAATATTTCAAGATGATAAGAAGATCGTACTGGGTTATTTACAGAACCACTAGCTAGAAAGGCACCCCGTAAATATGCTCGATTACAACATTTCTGTAACAATAAATTTTTTGGTGTTCCAACTAAAAAACAATTATCTACCATAAGTTCTAAATCACTTATTATCATATCTGTATATTTAGAGATACGAACAATATAAATGTTACCTTTATTTAAGTGCATTTGTTTCCGTGTTAATAAATCGATATCAACATCATAAAGTTGTCTAATTAATTTAACAAAACGTCGAGCTATAGCAGGGTTCTGAGTTTGAAATTCTATTCTCAATCCTTCAGATGAAATATTTATGATACCATTCATTCGTGTTAGTGCTGATAATTCCGCTTTTGCGCAGCAATCAGATACTACTAAAGTAATTAGTTCGTTTTTGGTTTCAGATGCAAAAGACATTTTATCACCTTCAATACTTTGATTTAATATTATTTCATGTTTAATAAAAATTTTCAAGTAACATCATAAAAATAGTTGCCGCAATTTTTTCGCTTTTATGACGAATATAATTTTCTTCATTGATATAAATAAATTTTGAAGTTATTAATTCTTTGTTCATTTTTATAATTTCATCATAATCTACTCTAACTATTTCAGCACCTTTATTTATATACCGATCTAGTACTTCTTTATCAATATTTCTATCATCATTAGCTATTACAATATCTATTACATCCTTACCAAGATAACTTCCGATGATATTAACATGTTTACTTAAAGTATAACCATCTGTTTCACCTGGTTCAGTCATTACATTGCATATGTAAGCTTTTTTAGCTTTTGAATCAATAATAGCTTCTTTTACTTCAGGAACTAATAGATTTGGAATAATACTTGTGTATAAACTTCCTGGTCCTAAAATAATTAAATCTGCTTCTTCTATTGCTGTTATTACATCAGGAACTGCCTCTATATCATTTTCTTTAAGAAATAACTTAATAATCTTCTTATTAGCACTTGTTATTTTCGATTCACCATAAACAACAGTATCATCATCCATTAATGCACATAGTGTTACCGGTTTTTGAGCAACTGGTAAGATGGTTCCTTTTACATTAAGGACTTTACTTAACTGTTGAATTGCTTTAACATAATCACCAGTAATTTCAAATAACGCTGTTAATAATATATTTCCTACCGTATGATTTGCAAATAATGAATCCTCACTAAAACGATGTGTTAACAAAGTATTCATTAATGGTTCAGCTTCTGACATTGAAATCATAACTTTTCTTATATCACCAGGAGGTAAAACGTGATTTGAATCCCTAATCTCACCACTACTCCCTCCATCATCTCCTACCGTTACAACCGCGGTTATATTAGCAGGATATTTTTTTAGTCCCTTCAAAACATATGATAATCCTGTTCCACCACCAATAATAACAATATTCGGTTCCCTATCAATCATTTTTAATGCCCCTTTCTAAATTTATCTAAATCCCTATGCCAAACGTAACTATTATGTTTATCTTTTAAAAATGCATTAATTTTTTCTGCGATAGCAACTGAGCGATGTTGACCGCCTGAGCAACCTATACCAATTAAGATTTGATTTTTCGCAATTTCTCCATATTTAGGTATAACAAATTCTAGTAATGATACAATCTTTTCAATAAGTTCTTTTGTATCATCTCGGTCAAGTACATAATCCGCTACTTCTTTATCCAATCCAGTTAAAGGACGCATTTCTTCAATATAAAACGGATTAGGTAAAAACCGTACATCAAAAACATAATCACAGTCAATTGGTGCTCCATGTTTGAATCCAAATGACATAATATTTATATCAAAATTAGTCTTTTTAAATACTACTTGTTTACTTACCTCTATTTTTAATTGTGTTGAACTTAAATAAGAGGTATCAATTATATAATCTGCTATTTCTCTTATCGTAGTTAGTAGATTTCTTTCTAATTGTATACCTTCAAGCACTGATCCTTGCTTAGATAATGGATGAACTCTTCTTGTTTCTTTAAATCTTTTCACTAATATATCATCATTTGCATCTAAAAATAATATTTTCAAATTGAGTTTTTGATCTTTTCTTAAATATTCTATCGCGATTAATAAACCTTCAAAATCAAGACTTCTACTATCTACAACAATCGCAAAGTTCTCAATATTATTATAGCTTAAATTGTTCTCACTTGTTAAAGAAGTTATATGTTTAAGTAAAACAGGTGGCATATTATCAATACAATAATAGCCTATATCTTCTAGACAATTTAGCGAAACTGATTTGCCTGCTCCACTCATACCTGTTACTAATAGTAAGTTTTTAATCAAATTTGCCATCTTTTCACCTTCTTTACCTGATACATTATATTATATCATATTAGTTTTTATTTTATCATAGTATATGCTAAAAATGGCAAAATCCTATTACAATTGTAATAGGATTTTATATTTACCTCTTTTACTCATATTCCCCAAATTATTATATTCTAACAATGTAAGTTAATATGTCGAAATTTGTAAAAATATTTAAAATTTAATGATTTTTTGTTTACAAAATATATGTTTGTTACATATATTTTGTAACAATGATAGTTAATATAGAGATAAAAAAAAGATTAGAAAAGAGGAATATTTATGTTTATTAGAAAAAATAAAATAAAGAAGTTATTTCATACAGGTGTGGAAACATTCGTTAATTTACCAGAATACGATTTTAAGTTGCATTATGATTATTTTATTCATAAAAAATCTAATCAAGAAATTGCTGATTTAATAAAACTTTATAAAACATTTGATAAAAAATATGATGATTTTATTATACCAATTAGGAATATAAGTTTTAAATCCATCATATGACTCAAATATTTCTTTCGCATTACTTAACATAAATTCAACTTCTGAATCACCAAATGGAATTGCCCAAGGAATTGATGATATCGCATTGACAGTGATATATAATGCCAACAATTGAAAAAATGCATCTGGCACTTTATAATCAAAATAACCATGGATTTGACCTATAGCAAAAGGCTTACTCACTTTCCAAGAAAAAACAATTCGATTAAATTCTTCCCAAGGATCACCAAAATCATAGCGATTAAAATCGATAACAGCAAGCTTTTGTTCATTAGTAATTAAGAGATTACCTATATGATAATCACCATGTTGGAAGGTCTGAGGTCTATTATCTAAACAACTTAAGTTATCTAAAATAAATTTTATAAAAAATGTGTCATTTGGAATCTTAATTG
>JARDZP010000078.1 GCA_029240795.1 Haloplasmataceae bacterium
TACAACCGTAATGTAATTTTGTAATATAAATAAATACTTTAAAAGAAAAAAAGCAAAGGTTTGGCATGATCTGTTATGATCCCCTTGCGTTTTTATAATCTAAACTGAACTAATGTTTTATAATGTAACTTACTTTAAAACAATTAATATTCTGATGATAATAACATTGTTGAATATTCATTACCATGTTCATCTATATCACTAATAATATATACTTTTTGATTAATTAAAATCCTTTTGTTTAATTTAATAATTTCTTGTTTTTCATAGGGTGGTACTTCTTGATTATGATTTATAAGTACCAAGTAGTCATTATTATTCACTTTTGTTTCAAGATTAAATATTTGTAAATAATCAAGTTGGATTTGATTAGTTTGGATTAATCTATCTAATAAATGCCATAACTCTTGAATAATAGAAGGACCGAGAATCTTAAGTGCCCCTTTAGTTATATATCGATTTCCATGAAAATATATCATCATAACAATACCTCCTCATTTATATTTACTCTTAATACTAATAAAAATGAGGAGGTATGGACTAATTATGAAAATAATTCATGATCTGGAATTTGAAAATCATATTTTAGATATTGAGGTATTTCATTGTCTAGAATAACATCAAATAATAAAGTTTGACCTGGATTATTACTAGGTCTAGGATGAGTCAACTTACCCGTACCTATATAAATAAAAGGTAATGTTACTCCATCTTCTTCTTTTACTTTTCTTATAAATAAATGTGCAATTTTACTTTTAATTAATTTTAACCCTGGGTTATTTGTTAAAGTAATTCCCGTTTGACTTTCCCACTGAAATACTTTTTTATTAATAAATTTATCATTGTACATTAGTCTTTCAGCCGTTGATGCCCCTTTTTTAAGACCAGCTAATATATGTACAATACCATCATCTTCAACTTTTGTACCTTTATAATATACAAGACTTGTTTCACATATAGACATCATCCATTGTTCAGTAGTATAATTCCCATATAATTTTAAATCGCCTTCAAAATCGCCAAATTCAATACCATATCTAGAAAGTCCATATTCTAATAAATCATTAACATGATCTACAAAAAGAGTAATAGACATGTTGATATCTAGAAAATACATATTATCTTTAAATTTAACATATTGTGGTTTTATATTTTTGTCATTTTCAGAATAAAATTCATTTTGAAGATTCAATAAAGCGTGTTCAAATTGATTTGATTTAAATAATATATTATTTTCATTTATTTTTTTTATTAATTCATTTCTATTTAAATGATCTATGAGTAAATACTTAACTATTAAAAATTCATAGGGTCTTACAAGAGGTAAAAAGTTAGATAGGTATTCGAGAAATAATACTTGATCATTTGTAAATGTTGGTACTACTTCATTAACTTTCATTAAGAAATTATAGTATGAATTATTTTTTCTACCATCAATTCTTGAGTTAATCAATCGCATTAGATTAGGAGCACAATCATTATTCAAATAATCTAAATGTGATGGATATTGTGGTGATTTCAGATAAGTTTTAAAGTTTTTATAATCTTGAATTAAATATTCTTTTCTATTAAAATTTGTTGATTCGATATAATTCAAAATTTCATCTTTACTTAATTCATCAATATGAATTTCAATAGGTAGCCCTAAAGCTTTAAAATCATCTCTAACTAAGTCAGTAAGTAAAGTTTTCTCCATAATACTACTACTAGATAATGAGCCTAATGCGATCGCAATTTGAGTACTTCGATTATAACTGTTACCAATAAAGTCTAAGACAGTTAAATAATCTTTACCTTCATACTTTCTTAGTCCTCTACCAAGTTGTTGGATAAAAATCGTAGATGACTCTGTAGGCCTTAAGAATAAGACCATGTTAATACCGGGAATATCTACACCTTCATTTAAAATATCCACAGCAAAGATGATTTGAAGAGGGTGATTTTCATCTTGAAGTTCCTTAAAAGCTTTTATTCTTTCGCCAGTATCATTTTTTCCAATTAAGTACGTTGAGTTATAGCCTAACATTTCAAAAGATTCTGTCATTTGTCTGGCATGATCTATATTCCGGCAAAACGCAATTGCTTTAAGCTTGCCAATAGGTTTTCTTCCTTCAATTTCTTCAGCGATAAATTCACAATGTTCGATTGTTGACATTTGTTTAGCGAGCATTTTGATATTCTTATCATCATAATCAATAAATTTATCTCTGATACCATAATATTTAAATGGTACAATTAATTCATTTAATAAGGCGTCCCTTAATCTAAGTTCATAAGGAACATTCTTTTGGAATATTTCAAAGACATTTTGGTTATCCATCCGCTCTGGAGTTGCGGTTAATCCTAATAAAAATTGTGGTGTAAAATATTCAATTATTTTTTGGTAAGTAGATGAAACAGCATGATGAACTTCGTCAACAACAATATAATCGAATTGATTTTTATCAAATAGTCCAAGGTTTTTACTCATCATTGTGTTTGATGAAAATAAAAAATCACAATTTATTTCTTTTCTTTCACCAGAAAAACGACCATAAGTAACTTTGTCACCAAATACTTTAGAGAAAGTAATAAGTGCGTCGTTTAAGATCGTATCACGATGAACGATAAATAATAATTTTCTAGCATCAAAGTTTCGAGCATCAAAAGCTGCTAAAAAAGTCTTTCCACTACCTGTTGCGGCAACTACTAATGCTCGATCAACTCCCATATCACGATATCTTCTTATTTCTTTAAGGGCTTGTCTTTGCATAAAATTAGGTTTTATATTTGTAAAATTTTGAATGTAGTCCATATCCCACTTTTCAATGGCATAGTCTAGAACCATCAAGTAATCTTCAATTAATTTCTTAGAAAGTATTAATGTTTTATTCCATAAACTTTGAAATTCGATCATCACATCAAAAAATAAATGTTCTTGATTTTTAGTTATAACTGAAACATTCCACTCAATATTTTTGATAAGGGCAAATCTTGTAATATTTGATGAACCAACTACCAATTCAGAAAAGTCATTAAATTCAAAAATATATCCTTTTGAGTGAAATCCATTTTCTCCAAATGAATGATCATCAAGATGACATTCAAAATTATTAAACTTTTTAGTTAATGATAAGAGGGTCTCTAATGATGAAATGTCAGTAAAGTTTTGATAGGTTGATGTTATTAATTGACCTTTAACTCCTCTTTGTAAAGCTGCTTCAATATCATTTAATAATAGAACTAATCCAGCTTTTTTAATAAAACTAACTGAAAAATAAAAACTATTACAATCCTTTAGAGATTGTTTGATTTTTTCAAGAAATGTTAATTTAGAATAATTTGTTAAAAATGTACCTTCCATATTATCCCCCAAAATTCTTTAAATAAAGATCTATTACAACTTATTATATCTGATATTTACAAAATAGCAAATTTGTTATATATAATGAGAATTGTAGAACTAACTATACCATTGTCGAGATCTTTTATATATTTCTATGTATTAAATTAATTTATTGTAATTCATTCATTTAATAACAAATTTCTAAATATATGTGCTATAATTAAAAAGTATCGTTTTTATGCAGAGGTGGTTATATGGTAATTGATGGTGATGATAAGTTAGAAAAAATTGTGCAAAAAGCAGGAATTTACTATTGGGAATGGAATTCTAATGTAGGTGTTAAAATAGACTCATTTGATTCTATGTTTTTAGTTAAAATAAATTTAATATTAGGACAAGCTTTAAATAATAATGAAGATGAATATGAAATAGATTATTTAAAAAAGTGGTATAAAATTACAATTTTAATTAAAGATATAAACGAAAATTTAATGAATGGTGTTATACAAGACATTACGATTTATAAAAATCAAATTGAAGAAAATCAAAGACAAACACAAATTGATACTTTAACAGGATTTCATAATCGTTTAGGTCTAGAAAAAATAATGAATCTAATTGATTTTAATAATAATCAAACTGCGATTATCTTTATTGATCTAGATAACTTTAAAAAACTAAATGATATATATGGACATCACACAGGAGATCAAATGTTGAAGTCAGTGGCAAATTCAATTTATAAAATTCTACCTAAAAATGCTCATTTAACCCGGATTTCAGGTGATGAATTTATTATATTTATTGAAGATAATGCTGATCATAACTTTTTAAGTAAACTAGCAACAGATGTTTTAACAGCGATTATACACTCCAATGATAAAACGATTATTGATGAAGCGAATATAACGGCGAGCATGGGAATAGCGACAAGTCCATTAGATGGAAAGTCTTTTGAAGACTTAATCGCAAAAGCTGATATCGCAATGTATGTAGCGAAAAAACATGGAAAAGCTAAATCTCTCTTTTATAGTGAAAGTGTTCATGATGATTATTTTGATTATTTGAAAGTTCATCAATTTTTAATTAAAGCTTTTAAAGAAAATGAATTTAAAATAAATTATCAACCAATCTATGATTTAAATCAAAGAATAATTGAAGCTTTTGAAGTTTGTCCTTATTGGATTCATCCAACTAAAGGTTTGATCGCATATGAAGAATTTTTACAGATTCTATATGAAGAGGGCTTAATTTTTACATTTGATGAATGGATGATAGAAGAAGCAATTAAAAAGATTGCTGAATTAAAAGAAGAAGGAATTGCGATTAAGTTATCAATCAATATCTCACCAAAGCATTTAGCACTAGAACATTTTCATAAATTAGTCGCAAAAACTTTAAATAAATATAATGTTGAAGGTAGTTCAATATATATTGAAATGGTTGAATTCATACTTAAAGAAGATTTTAATTTAATAAATTATAACTTTAAAAAATTGAAAGAATTAGGCTGTAAAGTCATAATCGATGGATTTGGAATGAATCATTCTACCATCGCATTGCTTAAAGATCTGCATTTTGATATTATTAAAATCCATAAATATTTTGTAGAAACACTATTTAAAGAATTTTCAAGTGAAATCATCATTAACACAATACTAAAATTAGCTAATCAACACAATAAATTATTTATAGCCGATGGAGTAGTAAATGAACAACAATTTAAAATGTTAAGAGAAATCCATTGTGAATACGTACAAGGTTCTTATTTATCAGATCCAAAACCACTAGAAGCAATTATTAAAATAATTAAACGAGCTAGAAAAGAATAAGAGGTGAATACATGAATAATGAAAAAAATATTGCTTTACTAATTGATTCAGAAAATATCTCAGCTAAATATATTGGATTAATCATAGATGAAGCAAATAAATACGGAACAATCAACTATAGAAGAGTTTATGGTGATTGGACTACTAATCAATTAAGCCCATGGAAAAGTAAATGTATTGAATATGGTTTAACACCCGTTCAACAATATTCATATGCCGCAAAGAAAAATTCAGCAGATTTTACTTTGATCATAGATGCGATGGATATCTTATATAGAGGGAAAGTAGACAGCTTTTGTATTGTTACAAGTGATAGTGATTTTACTAAATTAGTAACAAGACTTAAAGAAGACAATATGTTTGTGTTTGGAATGGGTGAAAGTAAAACGCCTAATTCCTTAGTCAATTCATGTGAAGCATTTACATACCTTGATAAGATGGTTCCTCAAGAAGAAACTAAAGAACCTGAAATTAAAAAGAGTGAAAATGAAGAGAGTATACCACCATTAAAAACAATCATTTCTGGATTAAAAAATATAATCGAAGCGAACTTAGATGACGATGGTTGGGCATACTGGGGTGAAGTTGCACAGTTATTTCAAAAGAAATATCCTGGTTTCCATCCAAGAAACTATGGAAATAATAGTAAAACCGCCCTTAAATTTTTTAAAGATAGACAAGAATTTGAGTTTTCTCAAATTAACACATCTATGTATTTAAAAATTAAAAAATAATTAATTAATAGTATATAGTTATTAAATCACTTTACTTATAGGGCATTTCCCATGTTATTTATATTGTTAAAAGTATTTTTAAATGGATAATTCAATTTTCTAACTAATAAATGTTTATTAAAATGAATAAATAATTATTTTAATAATATATTATAATAGTCCCTATTTTATTGACATATAAGTCATAATTTGTTATAAATAAGTAGTAATAATTATTTGGAGGAACTAAAATGTTTAATTTGCTGCTCACTATAAAGAATTGAAATATGTTTAATGTTAGAAGCAGTTAATTATTTCCTTATTTATTAATTAAGAAATATGACCGTAGCTTTTCTACGGTTTTTTTGTTGGTATAATAGGCTGTTTACTCAGCCTTTTTATATTTAAAGGAGTGATAGGATGAATATACCTTTAAAAAAATACTTTATATTATTTGGCAAATATCTTAAACCATTAAAGAAACAGATTGTTATCTTATTTTTACTTCTCGCTTTAACAGTGTCAGTTGATTTAATTAATCCCCAAATTTTAAGTCGATTTATTGATATGGCTAAAGCAGGAGATAAAACCAAAAATTTAATAATTACTGCACTTATTTTTATTGGTGCTGCGTTAATAAAACAAGTTATCGTTGTTATTTCAACCTACGTCAGTCAAAATGTTGGTTGGTTAGCGACAAATGGCTTACGTGAAGATTTAATAAAACATTGTTTACATTTAGATATGTCGTTTCATAAATCAAAAAAACCTGGTGAACTGATTGAACGATTAGATGGGGATGTGAATGCTTTATTTAATTTCTTTTCAAAATTATTTATAAATTTATTAAATAATGTCGCATTATTATTTGGTATTTTAATATTATTATTTATTGAAGATTGGCGCATCGGTGTTGGGTTAACCATATTTGCCTTTATCGCGATGATCGTCTTATGGAAAGTACAAGAAAGTGCTGTACCAAAATGGATTAAAGAACGTGAACAAAGTGCTAACTTCTTTGGTTTTATTTGTGAACAAATTACAAGTACGGAAGATATTAAATCAAGCGGAGCAGTTTCTTATGTCATGTATCGTTTTTATCAAATCATGAAGAGTTGGTTTAAAGCAAGAGAAAAAGCCTTTATGATGTATGGAGTAATGTGGTCTACCACTTTACTTGTATTTGCCTTAGGATACGCAGTTGCGTTTAGTCTAAGCGCTTATTTGTATTATGAAGGTATTATTTCAATTGGTACTGTATTTTTAATTATCTATTATACCGATTTACTCCAACGTCCAATTGAACAAATTCGATCACAATTACAAGACTTACAAAAAGCGGGTGCTAGTATTGTGAGAGTAGAAGAGTTATTTGCGAAGAAGTCTTTATTAATAGATGGAAATGAATTAATAAATACACAAGGACCCTTATCAATTGAAATGAAAAATGTCAATTTCCGTTATGAAGATGGAAAACTTGTTTTAAATAATATTTCACTGAATTTAGAAAAAGGGAAAGTACTAGGTTTACTTGGACGAACTGGAAGTGGAAAGACAACACTTGGACGTTTATTAGTAAGAATGTATGATGCTTCTGAAGGTAGTATATGTTTAGGTGATCAATCAATTAATGATGTATCTTTAAGTGATTTACGAAATCACATTGCCTATGTCACTCAAGATGTTCAATTATTCGCGGCAACTGTTCGAGATAATTTAACATTCTTTAATCCAAATATTAATGATGAAGAAATATTAGAGGCAATTGAAGAAATGGGGTTAACTAAATGGTTTCATACAATGCCAAATGGTTTAGATACCCTGTTAAACGCAAATGGTGGGGGACTATCTAGTGGAGAAGCACAACTATTATCATTTATTCGTGTATTCTTAAAGAATCCTCAATTAGTTATTCTAGATGAAGCATCTTCACGTGTAGACCCAATCACGGAAAAATTAATTGAAGTAGCAATTAATAAATTACTGATCAATCGAACATGTATTATCATTGCTCACCGTTTATGGACAGTAGGGCGAGCAGATGAAATATTGATATTAGATCACGGTAATATTTTGGAACAGGGTAAAAGAGAAGTTTTAGCTAATGATTCCACAACACATTTTTACCACTTACTACAAACTGGAATGGAGGAAGTATTAGTATGAAAAAGAAAACTTTAAAACCATATCAATTGATGTGGCAAATGCTTACCTACAAACCGTTACTTTATTTTGTAGACTGCTTAATTTGGATATTTATCCACGTATCACCAATCATTCCTGGTCTAATAACGAGTGAATTTCTTGATACCATCGATGGCAAATCAAGTTTAAATTTAGATGTTTATAGTATTATTATCCTATTTGTTGTTTTTACATTATCACGTGTAGTTATTATTGTGCTAGGTTTCAAAGTAGATATTAAGCATCGATTTAATATGAGTGGTCTTTTAAGAAGAAACCTTTTAGAAAGAATAATGAAACTTCCAGGGAACAAGGCTATACCATGTGCACCTGGTGAAGTGATCACAAACTTCAGAGAAGACGTAGAAGGAATTGAAGACTCAATTAGTTGGACATTAGATGTTATTGGTTCATTTATTTTTGCGGTTATTTCGATTGGAATCCTTTATTCAAGAAGTCCAAAAATTACTTTATATGTCTTTCTTCCTTTAGTACTTGTCGTTGCGTTTGCGCATATGGCTAGTAAAAAGGTTCAAAAATATCGTAAAGAAGCTCGTGAAGCAACAGCGGTAGTTACAAGTTCTATCGGTGAAATTTTTGATTCAATTCAAGCTATTCAAGTATCAGCTAGTGAAGAATATGTTATGAATCATATTCACAAATTAAATCAAAAACGTCATAAAGTCATGTTAAAGGATACTTTATTTAATCAATTACTTGATTCTATTTTCTTTAACACAATCAGTATTGGTACTGGATTTATCCTTTTACTCAGTGCTACATCATTGAAAAATGGTGAATTATCTGTAGGTGACTTTGCTTTATTTATCTTTTGTTTACAATTTGTGGCTGACTTCACTCACTTTTGGGGATATTTTATCGCTAAGTATCAACAAACATTAGTATCATTTAATCGATTAAAAACCCTTTTACAAGGAGCAAAGGATCAAACATTAGTTGCTCATAACCCATTATATTTAGATACTATTTCACCTATTCCACAATATGAAGCAATTTCAGAAGAAGATAGATTACATCACTTAGTCGTTAAAAATTTAAGTTTTATTTATCCTGAGTCACAAGGTGGAATTTCTAACGTTAGCTTTAAAATTAAAAAAGGAAGCTTTACAGTAATTACTGGTCGCATAGGTTCAGGTAAAACAACCTTACTTCGTACATTATTAGGACTATTACCTAAAGATAATGGTGAGATATATTGGAATGAAAATGTTGTGGAAAACGTTGATGAATTCCTGATTTATCCAAAGGTCGCTTATACACCACAAGTTCCGCGTTTATTTAGCGAGTCAGTTAAAGAAAACATTTTACTCGGATTAGATGAAGAAAACGTTAAGATTGACAATGCATTATTTCAAGCTGTTTTAGATTCAGATATTACCTATTTTGAAAATGGATTAGAAACACTTATTGGACCTAAAGGAGTCAAACTATCTGGTGGTCAAATTCAACGTGTGGCTGCGGCGAGGATGTTTGTCCGTGATTCAGAATTGTTTGTTTTAGATGATATTTCAAGTGCACTTGATGTTGAAACTGAGAAGACATTATGGAATCGTTTATTTGAAAATGTTAATAAAACATGTATCGCAGTATCTAATAAGCGTGTCGCATTACAAAAGGCAAATCATATTATCGTTTTAAAAGATGGTAAGATTGAAGCTCAAGGTACATTAGAAGAATTACTTAGAACAAGTGA
>JARDZP010000079.1 GCA_029240795.1 Haloplasmataceae bacterium
AGTATAATTATTCATAGAAAGCCCTCCTAAAGTTTGTTTAGTATGATTTTTTCTTTCAACTAAATTATACCAAATTTTAGTGGCTTTTTCCTTATATTTAGACATTTTTCGTTAGTTTTTCATATGAAATTCTAACGATTTTTTATATCTATGCAATTTTACGAAAACTTAAATATTATGATTTTAAGTTCTTATATAATGTATTTTTTTAGTTTTTTATTGATTTATAAAGCTTATTTTTATTGTAATGGTTGTTTTTCTACTATTTTGATTAATTTTTTAATATAGATTGTAAACTTCTTACTCTAAAATTCTCAAATCCAAACTCTCCAAATTATAGTGGACTTTCCTTATATTTGGACATTTTTCGTTAATTCTTCATGTGAAATTCAAACGTTTTTTATATACAAGAAATTCTACAAAAAGTTAAATATTATGAGTTAATGTTCATTAAAACTTGCACAAATTTTTCTAAATATATTTTATCAATTTCAGAAAAGCGATCTAATAGTGGACTATCAATATCCAGTACTCCGATCAGTGTGCTATTATTATCAATCAAAGGAATAACAATTTCTGAGTTAGATGCACTGTCACATGCGATGTGTCCTGGAAATTCATGAACATTTTTTACGACAACTATTGACTTTGTTGATGCGCACTTCCCACATACTCCACGATTAAATGGAATGCGAATACACGCAGGTAATCCTTGAAATGGACCAAGTACGAGTTCATCGTTTCTATTTAAATAAAAACCAACCCAATTGATATCATCTAAAAATTGATTTAAGAGAGCAGATGCATTGGCTAAATTAGCAATCAAATCATTCTCACCCTCTATTAAATGGCTAAGTTGTTGGATCACGTTTATATAATTTTCTTCTAAATTATTCGAATATCGTTGTTTTTGAAACATAAATATCACCTCTTGGATAATTATAACAAAAAAAAGTATAAAAAAAATGAAAAAGTAGATAATTTGTGTTAAAATAGTAATTACATATGTTATGAGGTGAGTTGTATGCTTGATAAAATCAGACAATTTTTAGAAAATAGAAGTTTATTAACTTTAATTATTATTATAGCTTTTTTTGTAATTATTTTTATATCCGTAGTAGTAGCATTTTTAATAACAAATTCAAAGAAGAAAAAATGCCGTAAAACAGTTGAAATACTAAGGAATCGAATGCTTTCATTAAAACAAACTGATGTAATTAAAAATTATTCGACTTACGATAATTTAAAAAACGATCAAAAATTGGGAATGCTTGTTTCAAGATGGAAAAAAGCAATTGAAGTCTTAGTTAGAGAAATTGATGCGCAATACAGTATGCTAGATGTATTAGAGGATGCAGTTGATTCAAATAATTATCAATACTTTAACAGTTTAATTAATTCTTTTAATAATGACATTAACGAACTAGAAAAAAGAGCAGAACAATTAAATGATGAAATTTCAGAGTATGTAGATAAAGCAAGTGACAATCGACGCTATATTAATAAATATTTTGAAATGTTTTCTGAATTAAAAGATAAATACACTAATAATACTAGTTTATATTCTATTTCCAAAATTAATCTCGAAAAATTTTTCAATGAAATTAATAATAAATTTGAATCATGTCGTGTTTATATAAAAAAATCCGAATTTGAAGAAGCGGATATTATAGCTTCAGAAATCTTTAAGGAAATAAAATTAATTGATAATTATTTAGAAAATGGACCAAAATATTTAGAAAAGATTAAATCTTTAGATGAACGTTTAAAAGAATTAAATAAAATAGCATCTAATTTTAATTTTGATGAATTAAATTTATTAAAAATTGATTTTAATACAATATATAAAAATTATTTGAACTCAATAAACAATATGTTTGAAATGATAAAAACAATCAATATTGAACATATTGAAAGTGAAATATTTGAAATTGATGCTTTTATATCTAACACAACAGAGAAGTTTAAATCTGAGTTAGTTAATAAAAATTATATTGAAAAAAACATGGATTATCAAAAAGAATATATTAATAAAATAGAAAATACAGCAAAAAATTTCATTTCTATTTTTAAAGTAGCCGCAGGCTCATATAATATAACTGATGAAGATATTATTAAAATTGACGATGTATTAAAACAAGTTGAGGAAATTAAAACAAATTTGTTTGAGTACGCTGGTCAATTTGATGAAAAGAAAATCGCATATGAGGTAATTAAAAAAGAGTTAGACAGTTCTTATGGTGAACTTACAAGGATTTCTAAATATTTAGATACTAATATAAAAATTATCGATGAGATTTATAGTGATGAAAAAAATGCTCGTGAGAAAATTACTATCATGACAGAAAAGATTAATGGAACTAAGAAATATATTAAATATGCTAATTTAGAACAACAACCTAGGTTTTTAAGTATTATTAGAAACTTAAATTATGAATTAACCTATTTATATAAATTATTAAGTGAATTTCCGATTGATATTGTGAGATTAAAGAAATCATTAGATACTATGGTAACGCAGGTAGAAACAACTACACAAGAAATCAATAGTATTATTTATAAAACATTATTAGCTGAATATGTAATTTTATATTCAAATCGTTACTTTAATGATAAACAATATCAAAATGAATTATTAATCGCAGAAGAATTATTATATAAAAATAACTATAATAAAGCTTATGAAAAAGCCATGGCAGTACTTGAAAGAATTAACCCAGTTAATAAGAAAATTGTATTAGATAAGTATCAAGAAAAGTTCACTGAAATATTTAACTAAAAATAAACCCCATGCTTTTAGCTTGGGGAATTTTCTTGAGGAGTGAAAAAATTTGATTTATTTAGATTATACTTCTACAACACCTGTTAGGGAGGAAGTATTAGAGTCATTTGTTCAAACAACTAAAAATTTTTGGGGGAATCCAAGTTCATTACATAAATTTGGTTTAATTTCAGAAGATTTGCTTAAAATGGCAAGAAAGCAAATGAAAGATTTAATTGATGCTAAAAATTACGAAGTTGTATTTACATCATGTGCAACTGAATCAAATAATTTAGCTATAAAAGGCATTGCTCATAGAAAAGGTAATAATGGTAAACACCTAATTACATCGGGCGTAGAACATCCTTCGGTATACCATACTTTTGAAAGTTTACGAGAAGAAGGGTATGATGTAACCTTCTTAAAAGTAAATAAAGATGGAAGAATTGATCTAGAGGAACTTAAAAATGCGATTCGTAAAGATACAATTTTAGTTTCTTTAATGTTTGTTAATAATGAAATAGGTACCATTATGCCTATTATTGAAGTAGGTAAATTGTTAAAAAAATTTCCTAAAATTACATTTCATGTAGATATTGTACAAGCATTAGGAAAAATTCCCGTAAAACTTGACGAGATGAATATTGATTTAGCAACAATTTCTGCTCATAAAATTTATGGTTTAAAAGGTAGTGGAGCATTATTTGTCCGAAAAGGCATTGAAATAGTTTCTCAACAAACGGGTGGTTCACAAGAATTTAATCTGCGTGCAGGGACTGTAGATGTACCAAGTGCTGTTAGTTTGGCAAAAGCAATGCGTTTAATATTAAATGATTTAGATAAAAGTTATGAATATGTTACTAAATTAAATAATAAAGTAAGAACAATGCTTATAAATTATCCGGAAATAATCATTAATTCTCCTGTAGAACAGGTCTCTCCCTATATCATTAACTTTTCCGTAAAAGGTGTCAAGTCTGAGACATTTGTTCATGCTTTTGAGCCTTATGAAATCTACTTTTCTAGTAAATCAGCTTGTTCATCAAAAATAAGTAAACCGAGTAGAATCTTGAAAGCAATTGGTTTAGATGATGATTTAGCTAGTAATTCGGTACGAATTAGTTTATCACATTTAACAACAGATATAGAAATAGATGAATTAGAAAAAGCATTCAAAGAAGTTATCAATAATCTAAGATAAAGAGGTATAAGTAAAAAATGCTATATGATCGTATATTAATCAAATACGGCGAATTATCTTTAAAAGGTAGAAATAAACATACTTTTTTAGATACTGTTTTAAGAACAATTAAACATAAATGTATTAATTTTCAGAATCTAGAATATGAAAGATTTTATGATCGTTTATTTATTATTCTAAATAATGAAGATCCATTTGAAGTTATTGATCGACTACAAACTGTCTTTGGATTACATTCATTTAGTTTATGTACAAAATGTGAGTCAAATATTGAATCAATTAAAACATTAGCTTTGGATGTAGTTTCAACTGAAATAAAAAATCCGACTACATTTAAAGTAGAAACAAATCGTGCTTGGAAAGAAATTCCCAAAACATCAATTGAAATATCACAAGAAATTGCTCGGCATGTTTTAAAAAATTCACCACAATTAACAGTCGATGTCCATAAGCCTGAAGTAACTTTAAAAATCGATATTCGTGCTGAGGGAACATATATTATGACTAGAGATATATTAGGATTAGGCGGATTACCTGTTGGTACTGATGGTAAAGGTCTTTTAATGATGTCTGGAGGAATAGATAGTCCTGTAGCTGGATTTTTAATTCAAAAACGTGGTGTGGGACTTGAAGTGATGCACTTTGCTTCTCCACCTTATACAAGTGATCGTTCCATACAAAAAGTAGTTGATTTAACTGAAAAGTTAACTAAATATGCTCCAAATAGTAAAATTAAGTTACATATTGTTCCGTTCACAAAACTACAAAAAGCGATTTTTGATTATTGTCCAAAAAGTTATGGAATAACGATTATGCGAAGAATGATGTATCGGATATGTGAACAGTATGCAAATAGTAATAATTTTCCGTTAATCGTTAATGGTGAAAATTTAGGACAAGTTGCATCACAAACGATGTATAGTATGTATGCAATTAATAGTGTTACATCCATGCCTATAATTAGACCATTAGTAACAATGGATAAAAATGAAATTATTAGAATTGCTGAAAAAATTGAAACATATGAAATATCAATTAGACCATTTGAAGATTGTTGTACAATATTTGTGCCTGAAAATCCTGTTACAAAACCAGATGTTCATAAATGTCTAGAATTTGAAAAAAACTTTGATTATGAAGTCTTAATCAAAGAATGTTTAGATAATATTGAAACGATGGAAATTGTTGAAGGTAAAGCTTTTAATGTTGTTACTGAAGATAGTAGTTGCCCGATAAACGACTTATTTTAAGTCTAAATGATAATAATTACCATTTAAAAAAGTGTATTAAAAAAGCCACCTTTCACAACCTATAAGTGTCAGGAGGTGAAATTATGGCTAATAGAAATAATAGTAATAGATTATTAGTTCCTGGAGCTCAACAAGCTGTTAACCAAATGAAAACTGAAATCGCTAATGAATTTGGTGTTAACTTAGGTCCAGACACAACTTCACGTCAAAACGGTTCAGTTGGTGGAGAAATCACAAAACGTTTAGTAGCTACAGCACAACAACAATTAGGTACTGGTTTTAAAAACCAAAATAGATAGTTATTAGTTTAAGAGTTATGGTTTAATATCATAACTCTTTCTTATTTAGAGTTAGTATATATAGATTATTTATACATATTTTTTAAAGAAAAAACCTTTAATTTACATTACTTTAAAAGTATTAAATAATGATTCTTTCACAACCTAATAGCACAAGGAGGTGAAATGATATGGCAAGAAGAAATAGTAATAGATTAGTTGTTCCTGGTGCTCAACAAGCAGTTGACCAAATGAAAATAGAAATCGCTAATGAATTTGGTGTTAACTTAGGTCCAGATACAACTTCTCGTCAGAATGGTTCTGTTGGTGGAGAAATTACAAAACGTTTAGTAGCTATGGCTCAACAACAATTAGGATCAGGTTATACTAATAACCAAAGTAAATAGTTTGCTATAAGAGTTGTGGTTTAAAATCATAACTCTTTCTTATTTATAATTTGTATAAAATAATTATTTATACACTAAATAATTACGAATAGTAAAAATTTAACAAGTGTAATCCAGTATTAAAATAGACTTTTATCACATCATAATAACACAAGGAGGTGAGACGATATGCCAAGCAATAATAACAGAAATAGATTATTAGTTCCAGGTGCTGAACAAGCTATCAACCAAATGAAAACAGAAATCGCTAATGAATTTGGTGTTAACTTAGGTCCAGACACAACTTCACGTCAAAACGGTTCAGTTGGTGGAGAAATCACTAAACGTTTAGTAGCTACAGCTCAACAACAATTAGGTGGAGGAATGAACCAACAAAGTAAATAACTTTAGATTATTTACTACACTGGAGCTATAGTTTAATACTATAGCTCCTTCTTTTTATAACAATTATTGTCATGAATTAGATACGATATTTTACAAAGACTATTAGTGCAGGAGGTGAGAGAATTATGGCAAGAAGTAATAATAAACTAGTTGTGCCAGGTGCACAACAAGCTATTGATCAAATGAAAATGGAAATTGCGAGAGAGTTTGGTGTAACTTTAGGTCCAGATACAAGTTCTCGACAAAATGGATCTGTCGGTGGGGAAATTACGAAACGTCTTGTTGCGATGGCACAACAACAACTAAGCTCTGGTTTTACAAATACTCAAGGTAGATAGTTTTTTAAAGAGTTGTAGTCTTACACTATAACTCTTTTCGACTAATATTTACTAGTATTAAAATAACTCTTTTTTCAAAAGATAATAGTATAAAAGGAGGTGGCCAAAATGGCAAGAAGTAATCGAAATAGATTGTTAGTTCCGGGAGCAGAAGATGTTGTGAATCAATTTAAAAATGAAATCGCAAATGAATTTGGTGTTACTCTTGGACGTGAAACATCAGCCGCAGCTAATGGATCAGTTGGTGGAGAAATTACAAAACGTTTAGTTGCTATGGGAATGCAACAAAATAGTAAAAACCAAAATAATACAATAAACAAATAATAAAAAATTGAGTTATAGCTTTAGACTATAACTCTTTTTACATTTATTAACGCTAATATAAACTCATAATAAACACATCCTATAAATGATAGGAGGTAGAAATTATGTCAAGTAGAAATAAACTAATTGTTCCAGGTGCGAAGGAAGCTCTAGATCAAATGAAGTATGAAATTGCAAGGGAATTAGGGATAACACTAGGAGCCGACACTACTTCACGATTAAATGGAACAGTGGGTGGAGAAATGACCAGAAGATTAGTTCAAATGGCTAAGCAACAAATCGCTTCTCAAAAAGGTAAAAAGTAATTTCTCTCTTATTAAATATAAATAAGTTATAGTTTGACTATAACTTATTTTCATTTTCATGTCTTTTTTTGTAGATTAAAAAAAGACATAAAAACGATTATTACTTATAAAAATATCCAAAATATGGTATAATAATATAGATTTAAAAAATGGAGGTTATATAATGAAAGCAGAAGTAAGAGAAAAATTTGCATCATATGCTCAAGGTAAAAGTTTAAAAGGTACTGAAACAGAAAAAAATATTTTAAAATCTTTTGCAGGTGAATCACAAGCATATAATCGTTATGTTATGTTTGCTGAAGTTGCGAGACTTGAAGGATATCAACAAATCGCTGGAATATTTGAAGAAACTGCTCATAATGAACAATTACATGCTCAAACTTTCTTCGCCTTTCTTCAAGGTGATATGGTTGAAATTACTGCAGCATTTCCAGCAGGTAAAATAGGATTAACTCATGATAATTTAATTGCATCTGCTGAAGGTGAACATGAAGAATTTGCTGAATTGTATCCACATTTTGCAGAAGTTGCTGATCAAGAAGGTTTCCCAAAAATCGCAAATCAATTTAGATTAATTGCAAAAGTTGAAAAAGAACATGAAGAACGTTATCGTAAGTTAGCTGATAACGTAGCAAAAGATAAAGTTTTTGCGAAAGATGAAAAATTCGTATGGGTTTGTCGTGAATGTGGTCACATACATGTAGGAATAAAAGCTCCAGCAATGTGTCCAACTTGTTTAGTACCTCAAGAATATTTTGAAATAAAAGCAAATAATTATTAAGATTATTGGACCATTTTTGGTCCTTTTTTCTTATCAATAAAATTCGAATAGGCTCTTGTTTTTAACTGAAAGCATTGTATAATATTTATGTATCAATAGTTATTGTAGTTTAAAGGAAGAATTGTATGAAATTTAAAAAAACGATTATGTTATTAACATTACCTATTATTATTGAGATGTTTTTGGAAACAGCAATTGGTTATATAAATGTTTCAATGTTAGGAAAATTAGGCAAAACTTATCTATCAGCTGCATCTGTAGCTGATAATCTTGTCAATACTTGCCTTGTACTTGCGAATACTTTTAGTTTAGGTGGAACGGTATTAGTAGCAAAATTTATCGGTTCTAACGAACCTAAAAAAAGAAATCAAGCCATTGGTCAAACGATAAGTATAGGAATTATTTTTTCAGTTGTGTTTTATCTCATATTTCTTTTTTTTACTAATACTTTCTTAATCGCATTAGGTGCAGAAGATACAGTTTTAGAGTTAGCTAAAGATTATATGAGTGTTATGATCTTTACAATACCGATTTTAATGTTTAGACAAATGTTTGTCGGAATACTTAGGGGGATGGGAAAAACAAAAGTACCCATGTTTTTAAGTGCAGTTAATATTGTTTTAAACTATTTATTTAATTTGATTTTAATATATGATGATTTATTAATTTTTGGATTTAATATTAATGCATTCGGTTTATCGATTAAAGGTGCGGCTCTTGCTACATTATTAAGCCGTAGTGTTGCGTTAATCATATTAATTTTCTACTTTATCAAAATAGCTAAATTTGATTTAAAAATAAAAGATTTTATCTTTTCAAAGAAAATTATCAATGGAATCTTTAATGTCGCTATTCCATCTTCAATTGAAATGATGATCATGCGATTTGGAATGATGTATTACTTCTCAATGGTTGCACAATTAGGGGATACAAGCATTGCAGCTCATGCTGTAGCGAATCAGGCGGAATCCATTTCATATACACCAGGTAATGCCTTTAATGTCGTAATTGTTACATTAGTTGGACAATATATAGGAAACAAAAAATATGATTTAGCGAAAGAAAGTTTAAAACAAACTGATCGAATGGCGATTGTTTTCATGGGATTCTTTGGATTATTATTTTTAACTGTTCCTGGAATTTTCGTTACTTTCTTTACAAATGATAAAGAAGTATTTGATTTAGCTTGTAAAGTATTGCGTGTTGAAGCGTTAGCACAAATATTCTTTGCGCGTTACTACGTATATTCTGGTTTCATGCGTACAATAGGTAAATCAAAACAAATTTTTTTTGTTACGTCATCAAGCGTTTGGTTAGTTAGAATTGTATTAACTCATTTCTTCTTAAAATATACCGATTTAGGTTTAGTAGGTGCATGGATTCCAATGTTCTTAGATTACGTATACCGTGCTATCTTCATTACCATATTAGTTAAAATTAATATAAATAAAGTATTTCCAAAAAATAAAGCTGATGGAATTCAATATCAACTAGAAAATTCTTTAAGTGCATAAATAATTAATCTAAAAAACGAAATAGAGTCTTACTTTATTTCGTTTTTTATTTTATATTTGGTTCATTCGGTAATTTATAAATGTACTATATTTGTAAATAATAAAAGTGAACAAATTACAGGAGGAATAAAATGAGTAAAAGAACTACAGGTACGATATTTTGTTTAATCGCAACGTTACTTTATTGTACACGATATTTAAGT
>JARDZP010000171.1 GCA_029240795.1 Haloplasmataceae bacterium
ATGGTGATTTAATAATAGATAAAGATACAACATGGATAAATCCTACATTAGTACGTATTCATAGTGAATGTTATACAGGTGAAACTGCATGGAGTGCACGTTGTGATTGTGGTGAACAATTTGATGAAGCTGGTAGATTAATGGGATTACAAGCTCATGGTTGTATAGTTTATTTACGTCAAGAAGGTAGAGGTATTGGATTAGGTGAAAAATTAAAAGCATATAATTTACAAGATTTAGGTGCTGATACAGTTCAAGCAAATTTATTACTTCGACACCCAGCTGATAAACGTAGTTTTGGTATGGCAACTGCAATTTTAGTAGATTTAGGATTAAATGATATTAATTTATTGACTAATAATCCAGATAAAATAATTGCTGTTGAAGGTAGAGAAAGATTAGTTCATGTTCGTGAACGTGTTCCAATGGTTCCATTAGCTTGGAAAGGTATAGAAGGAGGCATTCAATCTACCGAAGTTGAAGGTTACTTAAGAACTAAAGTAGAGAAAATGGGTCATTTATTATCCAAACCGTAATATTTATATATGTTTATGTTTATGTTTATGTAAATCTATAATATTAAATCAAGTAAAATACTGAAAAAAACAAAAATGTATACGAAAAACCAAAATACTGTCAAATTTTTTCTATATTTAAGCATAAAGATATGACCATAGAAATAAGTAAAAAAAAATTAAGTTAGATTAGATTAAATTAGATTAGATTAATATAAATTCAAATACACCATTAATTATTTATTGAAGTAATTTTTCGATATCACCAGAGATTGAAGCTGGATTTTTAATACTTGAATATCTTTGGATGACTTTACCATTTTTGTCAACTAAGAATTTTTCAAAATTCCATTTAATACCTTTAAAACCAAGTAAACCTGGCTTTTCAGATTTTAACCATTCATATAATGGATCAGCATGATCACCATTAACATCAATCTTTTTCATAATTGGGAAGGTAACACCGAAATTAATTTTACAGAATTCAGCAATTTCTTCAGATGTACCTGGCTCTTGTGATGCAAATTGATTACAAGGGAAACCTATAATTTCTAAACCTTGATCATGATATTTCTTGTATAATGCTTCTAAATCATCATATTGTTTAGTGAAACCACATTTAGATGCAGTGTTAACAATAAGAACAACTTTGCCTTCAAGATTTGATAATGGGAATGGTTGACCATTGTTAGCAGTTGGTGTGAAAGTATAAAATTTGGACATTGCTCGTGTTACCGTTGAGAGAGATTTGTATTGATTCTTAAATACTGATGACATTTAGAAACAAAAAAGAACAGAAACAAGTAGAAACAAGAATTATAAAAACAATAAATAACGGAATAACAAAACGGCAACACTCCTTTTTTTATACACGAACGTACCCGTACCTCATACAAACATAGCCATAAACCATAAGCCATATATTATTTTATTATTATATCATAACTATATTAGTATTATTACATTACTGTTACTATTATTATTATTATCATAAACTGTAAGTATATTTTGGTTTAATAATCAAATAATACACATTAAAGTCATTAAAAACGTCATGTAAGAACTAGAATAAACAATACACACACATATACATATACATACATTAATAATAACAATCAAATTCTCGAACATTTCCTCTTACTAATGTTGCCGTTGGTGTTATCTCCGTTTTTTATTTTTATTTTTATTTTTATTATTTTCAACTTCCGAACGTCCTCTTTTTCTGCCTTTATTGGTACTATCAGTAGTATTAGTAGTAGTTTTCTTTGTCTTCAATTGCTTCTTTGAAGATTTAACAGATTTGGAATTGGCCTTAGATTTGGCTTTAGATTTGGCCTTAGCTTTAGCACTCGCTAATAACTCGGCTTCTTTTACAATCGCACCTAATAATGTTTGACATCTTCGGCCAATCTCTGCAACATTTCTACTTTGCAACCAAAAATCCATTTCAACTACCAAACTATTACCGAATTGTATCTCATTGAAAATTTGTTCAAATAAATCATCATTTTCAATACCAATACGTAGCATTTGGATTACTAACCATCTATCTTCATAATCATTCCATTCCTTTTTTGATGTAGCAGTATATGGTAATTTAAATTCCATATCTCTCATTGGATATTCATAACTAGCAACTTTACGTCTTAATGCTTCCTTTTGAAGTTGTATTTTACGTAATTTATCTTCACCAACTTCAATTTGACCAATATATCTTTCATAATTTTCAATATCTCTAAAATTATTCCAAAATTTTTCAGCATATTCTTTAACTTCTTCATATGTTTTATCATTTTTAAATTCTTCACTAATTGCCTTTAAATCATATCTACTATGTTTAGCATTGGCACTAATAAATGAAAAAAAATCTCTTCTACTCCAATTACTAAAACCTTGAATTAATAATTCTTTCTTTAATTCTTCTTCTTCTTCAGTTAATGGTCTCGCATGATCAATCATTGCTTGTTCAATAATAACATCTTCTTCACTTTTATTCTTTTCATTTTTGGCTTTGATTTTACAAACTCTTTTATAATATGC
>JARDZP010000172.1 GCA_029240795.1 Haloplasmataceae bacterium
AAACATCACCGCTAAATTACACGCAGTGGTAGATTTTGTTTCATTTGCATTCGTAGAAGTAATATTTATCGTTTTTATTTTCTTATCAATACTTGCGTACTCAATATTAGTTCTTATCTTTCGATAGATCTCACTCACTGATGAATTAGGGTTTTCTAGAGTCACTAATTTATCTTCATTCACCGATTAATTCCCTCCTCAAATTCATTTATTTTCATTATACAATAAATACTAGGATTATACAATTATAGTTTAAACACTTCATATTATTTTATAAAAAACCATAATTTATTGAGATATTTAACAAAAAAAAGAATTTTTTTTGTTAAATACAAACTTCGATTAAATATTCTTTATAAGATTAATACAATAGTAATTGGGTGATTTTAATGGAAAAAATGATTGGTATGAATAAAGATTTAAATTTTCAGTTAGAAAATAAAATACAAAAAAATAAAATAAAAATAAACCAGCTCATAGAATCAAATAAATTAAAAAAATGTTTAAAAAGATATATGGAAATGATTGATCTCATTAAAGACAATGAAGAAAAAAGTATTAAACAAATTTATGGAGAAACATTAAAATCTATTGGGCAATTACTCTATAAAAAAATGACTAAACATGGAGAAGCGATTCCATATCTATTGGAATCATTAAAAATATACAATACTCTTAGTTCTGAATCTGAATTTATATACGAACTTTATTTAGACTTGTATTATTGTCATTTAAAACTAGGTAATTCTAACAGTCTAATATTTTATGGACAATTAGCAGTTGAGCATATTCATTTAGATTCTAAAACGAAGTGTAAAATTTATTCGAGTATTGGTCGATTCTATTTATTAACTTACCTTGAAACATTTAAGACCAGTAATTTAATAAAAGGGATTTCTTCTAGTACAGATGCTATAGAATTATATAAAGCTTTAAATTACGAGCCAGTAAATGACTATATAGATTGTTTATATGATTGTGGAGAATTATGTTTTTATATAAATGACTATGATTTATCTTTAAAATATTATGAGGACATTTTAAACTTTTCATCATCTTTAACCATTTCTAGTAACATTCTATTTGGTGTATATTCAAACCTATCTCACATATATCATGTAAAAGGCTATAAAGAGACAGAACAGTATTACAATAAGAAATTACTTGAAATTGAAAGTAAATATTAAAAAAATTTTTTATCTATAATCAAGATAAAAAATTTTATGTAAATGAAACTATTATATTTGACAATAGAAATTTCCCGATAAATCTGTACGATGAATGTGAAATCCATTTTTATGCTTATCTATCGTGTTTTGATTATTAGAATTGAAATGAATCTTTGTTTTCAATTTAGATCCTTGATAAGGAATGACTATTACATCAAAATTTTGTTTTACTAAAGATTTAGTTAGAAAATTATAATCTGAATTACCAAATGAAATAAATTTATCTTGATTCTCGATGTATAATGATAATCCATTAATATTCATGTTATATTCAGTAGCATAATAAACTTCTAATTTAATCTCATCTTTTATTAAAGAACATACAGATGAATTGGCTTTATACTTTAACATGACAAGCTGACCATTTGCGATTTCTATACAATACAATAACCTTATTAAATTGACATTATACTTTACTACATTCGGTAAGATCCAAACACACGAAAATGTGTGATGATTCCCATATCGAATAGCTGCACTATAACAATCTTTATTAATTGTAGATAGGATCACCCAATCAGGTTTATGCTTCGAAAAACCTGAATAAGGGAATGTTTTTCCTATCTTTTTATTTGAGTATCCAATATTAAAAAAACCTTTACTTATGCCACCTACATTAATATAAGAACAACTTCCTAATCCTACATGGTATTGACGGTATTGAATGCTGTTTTTACTATTAAATTTCTTTTTGTTATCTTCTATGCTATATTTTTCTTTTATTGAAATAAATTTTTCTATATGTTTCAATTGATTCTCTAACCGTTTTTTATATTTGCTTTTTTCATCGAGTGTTGCTTTAGATACTTTAAAATCCAATTTTTCAAAAGAAAAAGGATTTATACTATCATAAATATGATTAGTTAAAAATGATATCGTTCCTTCAAATGTATCAAAGTAATTTTCTTTGTTTTTAACTACTTTAAATTTAAATAATTCATTAGAATGACCTAAAATTGATAATGTAGTTGTTTCAATAACTAAGTCAAAGGAATATGTTACATCCTTAAGTTTACCGTTAAACAATAGTTGATCATCAATATCATTTGTCGTTTGATTAAATAAATCTACGTAAATAATAAAATTTTGATCTACTTTTTCAATAAAGTCGACTGTTCCAAAAAATTCTATTTCATCTTTTAAAATAGACATTTTTTCATATAATTCATTATCAATTATATTATCTATCTCCACACCTATTCCTCCGAAACTGTGCTAAACGCTTTACTATTTAATTTATATAAATTATCATGCTATTTTATAATATTAAAATAGCATGACAAGTAATAGGTATAACATCACTTTAAATACTGTGATATAATATT
>JARDZP010000173.1 GCA_029240795.1 Haloplasmataceae bacterium
GTGGCGAATTAAAACACGGACCAATTGCCTTAGTTGAAAAAGGAACACCAATTTTCTGCTTAGCAACTCAGGAACATGTGAATCTAAGTATACGTGGAAACGTGAAGGAAGTAGTCGCTCGTGGAGCCAATCCATGCATTATTTCGATGGATGGACTTCAAATGGAGGGAGACCGCTATGTGCTCCCTGCTGTTAACCCAGTACTTGCACCATTGGTTGGAGTGGTCCCTTTGCAGTTAATTGCTTACTATGCATCTTTGCATCGTGGATGTGACGTGGATAAACCGCGTAATTTAGCCAAATCAGTAACTGTAGAATAAGACAATGGGGTTGGGACAAAAAGTTGTAGATTTAAAAGAAAGATGTACCGTTTAAAAGAAAGTCATACCGTTTATAACAAAGATGTACTAATTTACCCCTTTAGATATATTTGACTAAAGGGGTTTTTTTATGTCAAAAAGAAAAAGAACATCTAAAATTGAGAAATGGATAAAAGAAGGCCGAGGCTCTGGTGTTGGTGTAGAATACAAACCATGGTCAAGGATTCAAGATGTATCTTCGCTTGGTAGATCTACTCGCTTGAATGGAATAAAGACAAACAGGCAGCATGAATTTTTATCAGACTTAGAACGAAATTACTTTTATATTTCTGAATTTTAGGGTTTTGATAAGTATAGAAATTTTTTCTTATAGATCCATTTTTTGTGGTATAGTTTTTCTATATTGGAAAAAAACAAAAACTCCGTTTATAGAGAAATGGGTTGCGTTGTGGGGAGTAGGCTATTTTGATGCAAAAAGTGCAGCTGAACAAAAAGACAAAGCGACATCAGCTGCTGAGGAATATGCAAGCTCTATAGGTGATCCTAATTCACTTACTGATGGGCTGGCAGATTTTTTGTGATCTAAAATATAAAGAGGAATTTTAATCAAACTTTTTTTAAAATCGTTTCTTAGCTGTTAATTGAAAAGTAATGGTTTTTGACATGTTTTTTATCGAACTTTATTACAAACCAACATCTGAGAAAATAATTGCATTTTCAAAACATTCTGTTAATATTTAGTCAAAATGGAATAATTTTGATAATAAAACATTGATAAGATTTTCCTTGGGGGTGATATTAATGAGAAAATTCTCATTACTAAGTGTAGTATTACTAATTCTTTCTACACTTTTTGTTGTAAATGCATATGCAAAAGGGAATGTCAAAACCAGTAGTATTATTAAATATGAAAAAGATGGTAGAGTTTCTGGTGTTAAAAACGCCCAGAAATTAAGTGACCAAGATTTATCTAATGTCATGTCGGCAATTGGATTTAAAAAAGAAATTACAAAGTCTTTATCTAGAAGTGAAAAAATTAATATCGTAAAAAAAGGTGGTAAAACCGTAGACTTAAAAATTAAAAGTGTAAAAAAAGTCTACGTATCACTAGAAGGAAAACAAATAGAATATAATGAAATGAATAAACAGTTAATTAAAGAACAGAAATTAAAAGATGTAAAAAGATACAATGAGCTTACCGGAGAAAACAAATCTGTTTTAGAATTGCCTGGAGAAGAACCGTTAAAAATTAATGGTGAAATTGAGAACTCCTCTGCATTTATGGATGCATATGGTGTCCCATCAGCAACAACTGCTACAGGCGTTCTTCCTAATTATGGTATAGCAGACGTTACTAATGGGGATTTATATTTATCGCAACAAGTTAATTACCTTGGTACAGATTCCGCCGGTAACCTGGATTATAAACTTATTTCTGTTGCAAATTGGATGGGTCATCCTGCTAGCACGAAAACAGATGGTTTTGCTACAGTTTTTGATCAAAAAGCTACTCCTAAAGCAAATACTTTCGATTCAAGGTGGTCCCAAGATAAAGAGATTGCGGACGGAATGGGTGGAACAACCTGGATTCAAGAAAATAAAATATTGCAAGCAGATCCTGATGCTTTTTCCGTATATGGACATGGTGTAAAAGTGCCATTAGGTGAAGGAGACTATCAAATGGCTAATATGTCACGAGAAGTTTTAGTTAATACAGCTTACTTAGGGCATCCTGCTTACGTATTGACAAAGTATCATCACACTTATGGAACGATAACAGGCTTAGGCATAAATATCGGACCAGTATCTATCAGTTTTTCTGGCACTTGGGGAGATGATACGATGGTAGAATACGGGTACGTCTATGGTGATGTAAATATGTGGGATGTGTATTAGTAATACAAAAATATTATTAATTGAAGAAGAACTTCTAGTTCTTCTTTTTTGCTACTTGAAAGTGTTGTCTATAAATAATAAAATTAAGGCACACTTAATTACCTTAATAAAAAAGGGAGATTATTTATTTAATGAAAGCAAAATTTTTAGTTTTATTTGTATCATTTTTCCTTATGTTTTTAACTTTTTATATTCCTGGTTTAAGTAATATGTGGGAAAACTCAGGTGTATTTGAAGTTTGGAGTTTTTGGTTAATAATATTAATATTCTTCTTTTATATTAAAAGGGAAAGTTAAAAATCATAAATTTTT
>JARDZP010000174.1 GCA_029240795.1 Haloplasmataceae bacterium
TAATCTGCATAACCAGTTATTTCAAAAAGTTTGTTCCATATCTCATCTTCATCTAATCCATATAATACGCTACCATCTTCAAAACATTCTGCACCTTTTCTGTAATTTTCTAATGAACAAAATCCCATATCATTATCTTCTTGAATTTCATTTACTATAAATGAAGTAAGATCGCACCATCTATGACCTATTCTTTTAATTGCTCCTACACTCATAACAACTTCCATATCCATTTTATTAACTTTTAATTCCATAATATAATCCCCCTTATATTAATACTTCTATATTTGATTTTATCCATTCTGGATTAATACCTCTAGCAATTAAGCTATTAATTGAATCATTAATTCTTCCAATTTGCTCTAAATTAGCTTCATGTCCATTTTCATTAAGCACCTTAATAATTATTGAGTAAAGATTCAAACTCATGTTAATCCCTCCTATTATGCCACCTTTGGAAATTTGTAATCTTTCTTAGCATTTTCATACGCATCTGCTAATTCTTCTTGCCAATCTTCATCAATTGAAGTTGGTAAACTTTCTACGATTTGATTTCTCATTCTGTAAAGTTCCATTATTAGGTTATCAATTTGATCTAGTGATAAATTTAATTCTTCCATTATTTTTTCTCCTTCTTATAATTATTCCAAATTAGGTTCAAACCGTTGTACTTACTAGGTTTATCCTTACTTGTTAATCTAATTATAATACTAAATGAGTTAGTTGTCAACGCTTTTCGTGAGTTTTTATCATAAATATAAAATTTTTTTATATAATAGTTAGTTACTATTTATTATAGTTTAAATATATTTTTTTTCGGTTGACTTTCACGAAAAAATGATTTATAATGAACTTACATTAAACAAATTAAAAATATTAAAGGTGGTCATTATAATGTTAGAAATGAAATTGCATATAATTCTCGCAACAAAGCGAATGAATAAAACTCAATTAAGTGAATTATCTGGAATAAGGTTAAGCACTTTGTCTGGATATTGTAATAATACATATAAGCATATTGTGAAAGAGCATATTATAAAAATTATGGAAATACTTGAATTAACAGATATAAGTGAATTAATAGAATATATACCAAACAATAAAAAAAATTAGTTTAAAACAGTATCGACATTAAGGTACTGTTTTTTTCTTTGCAGCTTAAAATAAAAATAAGACTATTACAAACAAATTATAATAGTCTTTCAGATAATCAAACCTAATTTTTAGGTAATTTAGCTATAAACTTAGCATACTGATTTCCGTAATTTATTATATTTAATGAAGTATGTGGCTTTAACGCTAGTCCTTCCTCAACGGTAAAAGGTTTTAATTCCTCCTTCAGCATTTCTAAATTCTCTTTCTCAGTACCGGCAATTAATATATAACTTACACCACTACTCTTTAATGATCCTAATAGGTCTTTGAGTTGTTTTAAGTAATGACAAGTCAGCATTAATCCTAAACGGTGTCTTCTAAATTCGGTAACGTGATTACTTAGGAATCTAGCTGTAGTTGGTACTTGATGCACTTCATCAAAAATAACGTTACAAAGTCTAGCATCTTTATTATTTTTCCTCATTTGAACTGTAAGCCAAATCCTAGATATAAAGAATGTTGTTAATATATCTCTAATCATCATATTCGGAAATAAATATTGTGGAATTTCTATAAATACACTTTTTCCTTCATTTATATAGTTGGTGAAATCCTGAGATTCATCTATATCAGCTTTTAACATAGCCTTTAAATATGGATTCTTTTGTAATAATGTAATTCTGTTTAAAATGCCTACTATGAAACTTTCTCTTGTTCCAATTATTTTTCCTGTCTTATCTCTCTCATGTAATTCATCTAGATCAAAAAATATATCATCATCTTCATCAAAACATTTGCTATATTTAGCGTATCTTATAGCTTCATTTCTTATATCCCATCTTCTTAGAACGGTGAACACATCGTTAATCTTTGACATTGGCTTAATAAAAGTAACCATACATGCTGAATGTAAATATCGAAGCATAGGTGCTGTCAAATCTCCTGTAGTTGTATCAGTAACAGCATTAATTAAATATTCTACTTGCTCTGCTAGTAAATTTGCCAATCTAACTCTTTCCCAACCGTCCATATCTTCATTTATTAATTTTGAAACTTCATTATAAGCTAGAGATGGAATAAACCCCTTTTCTCCTAGTGAAATTATTACTTTTTCATCATCTGGAATAACTTCAGCAACTTTTCTAGCTGTCTCACAACTCTCTATAAAATCTATAATAAAATTGCTGTATTTTGCCATGTGACATTCTTTTACGGTTCTTATTAGTGCTGTTGTCTTCCCTGCGTTTTGGCAACCTACAAATATCTTAGCAAGTGACATTATATCTTTATCTTTGCTCCAAGTAGCTGTTAATTGTCTTCCTAATAATTCAGCTATTCCAATCCTAACGTCACCATTTAATAGTTCTTTAGGTATTTTCATTTCTCTACTATCAATACTTTCTATGTTATATTGTTGTTGTAGGTCTTTCTGAAATTCATGACTTGATTAAATAATGTAGTTTGTTCCTGTTTGCTTAACAATCTGCTTACTAATTCATTATCTCCATTCAAATCTCTATAGTTATTTGCAACTGCTAACATATTTAATTTTGATCTATTCTTATCTATGCTTTCAGATAGTATTGTAATATGTGTTTTAAATACCTCGGAAGTCATTTTATAAGTTGATTGTGAAGTTAATCCAACATACTTATTTTGTTGTTGCATAGCATCCAAGCTATCTATTTTTAATTCAAACTTAGGTAATTCTTCCTCTTTTTTGTCTGGCATTATTATACCAAATATGCTTTCAAATATTAACAACTTATAATCTATATAAAGATTCAATCCTGCTTCAGCACCTTGAAATCCAAGTTTCATTATCTTCTCTTTTGTACTCATAGAATTATCAACTGCTTTTCCTCTTTTATATGCTTTAAATTCATCCTTAGCAACACTTACCCAATTGTTTCTATTAACAGCTTCAATCGCTATATTAATTCTAACTTGTTCCCCTTCTTTAAGTAGTTTAGTAATTCCTATCATGTTGGTTAAAGGGTATAAATTTCCCTTATCAGTATTCAAGCTTTTAAAATTATAGTCCCTTAATACTAATTCGCTAACTTCAGTATGTTTCGGATTGAAAGAATTTACATTTGTTATAGGAGTTTTGTTAATATCGCATTTATTCCAAATTGTTTTCATTTTCCCTATGATTAAATCAGAATAATCTTCATGAACTGTAAAATAAAAATTTACTCTATTGCTTCTTAGTATTATATCAAAATATGATTTTTTTGGTGGCTCTAATGCCAACTGTTTAATGTGTAATCTTTGTCTTGGAGTTGAATACATACATGATAAAGCATGAGAAATTACATCATTATCTGAGTTACTAACATCGTAATCTGGTTTTATTTTATAAGTTATCATTGGATTATGTTGGTACTGCAATATATTATCAATTAAATTGTTAGTTGGCACTAAGCTTGTACATTTCTCTTTTCTATGAAACATTCGATAAAATCACTCCTAACAAATATAATAAAATTGAGGTGCTTGTTATTTTAGTGCCTGTTTTTCTATTTCCTGCCAACATGAAATATACACCTATTAAACCTGCTATAATAAACAATCCTTCACAATTAACTATCAATGAACCAGTTTTTGCTATAATTACAGTAACTCCTTGAGCTGTAAGGTCGCTGAACTTTGTGGCTACCCACTCTATTGCTCCACCTGTTTTAGTTTCCAACCATTGCTCCATATTCAAATCCTCCTAAAACTTGATATTTTTAATTAGATTAAATATCATAGGTATCCATTGGATTCCAACGTAACCACCAACTGCACCTTTAATTACTTTCATTCCTTCATGTTCTTCTCCTGCCATTACCTTCATAAATCCTTTTATCATAAATCCATATGAAACTGGCTCTGCAAGGTCTTTAAGCACGTTTATTATAGGTTGTACACTTTCTGTAACTGTACTAGCATTAGCTATTGTAGGACTAAATCCAGTATGAATACTAACTCCAATTAGTGATGCTTTAACAATTGCTTTCTCTATATCTTGTTGAGTGACATCTATCTCCCTAACTTTTTTATTCTCTCTTACGATAAATCCAACTATTTTCATACTTATTACCTCCAATTATTTTTATATTTTTCTAATATTATTTTGAGTTGAGGTCTGCTTATCAGTATTCCAAAAA
>JARDZP010000175.1 GCA_029240795.1 Haloplasmataceae bacterium
ATTAATAAATTAGTAACTTCATAGATTGTATGGAGTAACAGAAGTTATTTAAAAAATAATTAAGATTATAGAATATTATTAGGAGATGAAGTAAGATATGGGATTTTTTAAGAACCTATTTAATATTAAGGATGTCATTAAAAAAGAATTACAAAAAAGCATAATAGAAGAAGATGATTATGTCATAGATGACAAGGTTGATCATGATTTTGCGAAAGAATTAACAGATGCGGGATTAAAAATTTACATTAATGAATTATTTAAATTGGCTTCAAAATCAATCTACTTTAATATCGATAAAAATAAAGACGAGGTAAAGATTGGGTCAACAAAAATAGGTGGAAGTCCAGATGTTTATGATGGATTCAAGTGGCCAAGTTGGAAAGGGTTGTATTTAGGATTTTTAGCGCAAATTAATTTGTCTGAAGTATCAAAGTATGATCATAAAAACCAATTACCATCACAAGGTATGTTATATTTTTTCTACGAATGTGAAGAAATGCCTTGGCCAGAAGAACCTGAAGATGTAGATAGTTTTAAAGTTATTTATTATGATGGAGATCTCAGCTATTTAAAAAGAATTGATTATCCTACAGAATTGAATAAAGAACATTCTGTATTTAATGAAGTGTGCGTAGACTTGTCTAATAGATGGTCTTTACCAGAAAATATAGATTTTATTGCTGAAATTTATTCAGATTTATATTTCAAGTATATTAGTGGACAAGATGGTAAACAAACTTGCCTGTTAGGTTATCCAATGAGTATTCAAGATGATGTAACTTACGATATTATTTTGAATACAAGACAAGTTTATGGTGCTAATACAATTGAAGAAAAAGATGAATGGATCTTACTATTTCAACTTGACTCTATGGAAGAAGCAAACATGATGTGGGGAGATTGTGGAATACTATACTTTATGATTAAAAAAGAAGATTTAAAAAATCGCAACTTTGATAAAGTGTGGATGATTTTACAATGTTATTAGTATGAGTTTTCAAAATAATATTAGAGGTATAAAATGAAACGAATAGAAGTAGTAGCCGCTATATTCATAAAAGATAATAAAGTTTTTTGTGCTCAACGCGCAAATAAAGGACCGTTAGGACTTAAATGGGAGTTTCCTGGTGGTAAAATTGAAGTGAATGAAACTAGGGAAGAAGCATTAAAAAGGGAAATTAAAGAAGAACTGGATACACAAATAAGTGTGGATAAGCTTTTCATGACAATAGAACACCAATATGAAACATTTCATATAACAATGCACACATTCTTGTGTTCAGCTATAGCTGGTAATTTAACTTTGAGTGAACATGTTAATAGTTGTTGGTTAAGTAAAAATGATATTCATTCTTTAGATTGGGCAGCAGCTGATATGCCTATTGTTGATAAATTATATGAATTCCTCAATTAATAAAACGAATAAAATCTTGCAAAAAAAATCATATAGAATCTCTAACAATATTTTACCAAAATTAAAGAACGTTCAACAAAATCAAAATTGTTAAACGTTCTTTTTTAAATTAACAAGGATAAAAAAGCCTAAATTATAAGTCAGAGATTTTAAACACTTTTAATAATGGTGCTTTATACTTTGTATTACAAATCGCTAATACTCATTTTTTCTATTTGTTTATTATGTCTATGATTATCACGAAATAAGTAATAAATTAGTAGAAAGACGACTGTAATCGCATTATACTTTACAAAAGATAAAATAATATCTTTCAATATTTTATTATCAAATATAAAAACCATTTCAGTTATGGTTAATATTGAAAATAAAAATGAGATGATTGGTAATATCAATCCTAACCATTTATTTCTACTTTTTGATAATAAAATTTGCGAAACAAGTAGACCTATTATTAAAAATAAAAATACAAGTAATGTTATCAAGTAAGTCATATTAATCACACTCCCTTTTTTCTATATTCAGACAATATAATTTTAGCAGTATCAATGTCTAACTTGTCATTTACTGCCAATCTTTTTATAAGAGATATAAAAGGATCAGATGTAGTGTCTTCCGATATTTGAATTTTTTGTATTAATCTATCCAATCTTAATCTAACTGTGGGATAAGTAACATGATATAATTTTGCTACATCTTTTAGTGAACCTGATAATAGAATAAATTTCTTTATAAAATTTATCTCCTCCTCCTCTAAGGATGTTAACCATTCAGGCATAGCGTCAATAGACATAATTCACACCCCCTTTTAAATTATATTAAACTTTACTTTATTATATTCTTTAATATTATTAAAGTCTACATTAATAAAGTTAAACTAACATAAATACATATCATTTTCATCTTACGCCTATACCTAAAATTATAAATTATACATTCTTTTTACTGGCCATATCAATTGGTGAACAAACCACTTTTAAAAAATCTCATGCTAAATCTTGATATAAATCTACAACCGTAATGTAATTTTGTAATATAAATAAATACTTTAAAAGAAAAAAAGCAAAGGTTTGGCATGATCTGTTATGATCCCCTTGCGTTTTTATAAT
>JARDZP010000176.1 GCA_029240795.1 Haloplasmataceae bacterium
ATGTAAATTAAAGAAATAAAGACACCCCCATTTAGGTTGAATTTACCTAGGTGGGGGTTATTGTTTTTGTCAATATGTACAGGACTTGACGCTTACAATGTATCAATATATTGTTTGAATTCCTCTGTTATAGGAAAGGCATAATATGATTCATGTACTGCAAAATCATCATGTTCTGAAAAATGGATGTAAGTACTTCTAGGTCGACCAATTATAGTTATTTGGTAATTATCTTCATCATTGACTTTTTGATTTATTAAGTGAGATGAATAGTATGATTTGAGTTCCATTTTTTTAATTAATTGTTTGACCTCATGATAATTATCTATATAGTATCGTTCACGTTTTTCATAATCATTGTTATCTTTAATTATTTCAACATAAACCGGATTTTGGAAATCTCTCCATGATAGAATATTCCCTTTTATCTCAAATGGCATGAATAGATAAGTTGATTTCAAGTGTAATGTCACTATGAATAATACGAAAATTAAGAGTGTACTTAAACGGATAACAGACTTTTTATTAAAAATATCCCAAAATATAATATTTGTTACTTCTTTTTTGGATATTTGTTTCAATATGAATAAGTTAACTAAAACAGGTAGTAATGAATAATAGATAATAGTAAAATAACAAAAGATTGAAGTTAATACATTCATTGAAATCATTAATATAACAATGTATTTATCTTTTTGATAATTCAGGTGATTAGTTTTCATGTACTTTAAAAAAACATATAAATTAAGAAAAAAAGTGAACATATACAAAGTTGTTTCGATTACCATTAAAAATGATCTATAAAAATAATGATTAATTAATAAAATATTGTATATATTGAAATTCAATGCTGTAAAGAATGTTAAGGAGATAACTGTATTAATAATATTGTCTTTACTTTTTGTAAAACGATTTTTATATATTCCATATGCAACACCAATAATAATAAATAAAATACCTAAATTTATGAATACTTCATCATGTGCTATCGATTTGTAAAAACAAACAAGTATACCAAATATAATCGTAATCCAATACCATTCAATTCGATTTTGCTTAAATAAATATTTAGTAATGAATAAACTATAAATGATGTAAAATGTAAAAATAGAAAAATAAACAATATCAGGTTTATCAACCAAAGGTTCCTGTGATTCTTTTAAAATAGTAAACATAGTTATTAAAATTGCTAAAGAAGCATAGATAAATAATTTGAAAATATTACTTTTCTTTTTTATAGATTTATTTACTCCAAATTCTTTTTTTAACTCATCAATATCTCCAAACTGATCAATAGCATTAATGTATGCTTCTTGTTCCGTTTTTCCTTCATTAATTAAAGTTTCATACTTATTTTTTAAACTTTCGAATAATTCTTCTTTTAGATTTTTAATTTCATTAGTTTTAGGAAAATCTTTAAATTCATTGTTTATAAAAGATTTTAAATTTTTCATGACCTTACCCCTCCTAAAAAGATATCAATGATCACTTTTGACTCTTCCCATTCTTCTTTCTTTTCTTTCAAATACATTAATCCATTTTTGGTAATTTGATAATATTTTCGTTGCCTACCAAAGGATTCATCCCCTAAATAGGAAACCACCCAATTCTTAGTCTCTAGGCGTTTAAAAGCAGCATATAATGTTGCTTCTTTCATAACAAATAGCCCCTTAGTTCTTGTCTCAATTTCTTTAGAGATTTCATATCCATAATCATCTTTATCTTTTAAAACATCAAGAATAATAGTATCTATAAAACCTCTAATTATTTCACTACTTACCAATAAAAATCACCTCAAATAATACTATATGTCATAGAGTAGTTATAGTATACATTAAAGTACTATGTGTCGTCAAGTAGATTTATGTAAAAATATTTGATTAGTTTTAGCATGTATATGTATATAAAATAATTAAACCACCTTATAAATCAAAAAATTTGTAAGGTGGTTTCTATTTAAATTTACCTTTAGTTATTTTCTTGAACAAATTGGACATCTATGACCTGCGCATCTTCTTCCGCTAAGAAGATTAGTTGGACACATTTCAAATATATTATTACATTTAATATGTTTAAATCTTATTTTAGTCCGGGAGTTTATATATTCATCAAGAACTACATAATCAATTTTAACTAATTCATAGACCTTTTTTTGAAACTCCTCATTAGATAATTTTTTCATATTCATCCCACTAAATAACCATTTTATAACTTCATTATGATTAAAAATCGTTTGAAATATTTGAAAGGATGTAAAATTTTTACACGTTCACCGTATAATAAATTCCTATTATGACATAATAATCTTTTGTATGATTCACATATTTTAGTAAAAAGTACATTGTGAAATTATTATTAAATTTATTCGATTTTAGTTGAAAATTTGACTATTTTATTATAAAATATATTAAGTATAAACATGTGAAATTTGTAACAAAACTTCACGCTTTATACAAAGTAAATAACTACTTTCTTCCTGGCACTTATAGTAATATAAGTGCCTACTTTTTTAATAAAATGAATT
>JARDZP010000080.1 GCA_029240795.1 Haloplasmataceae bacterium
CGATAAAGATGATGAAAGAAGCAGGTAATAAAGAAATTTCAAATTATGGTGGCAAAATATTTTTACCACAATCTGCATTGCACAAATTGACTATGTTAAATATAAGGTATCCGATGTTATTTAAACTATCAACTACTAAAACTGGGAAATATACACATAGTGGTGTTTTAGAATTCACCGCAGATGAAGGTAGGTGTTATTTACCAGATTGGATGATGGATACATTAAGTATAAGTGCAGGAACGGTTATAAAAATTGAAACCACTGATTTGCCACAAGGAAATTTTGTTAAATTGGAACCACAGTCAACGGATTTTTTAGAAATTTCTGATCCTAAAGCAGTTTTAGAAAATGCATTACGAAATTTTACAACATTAACAGTAGGTGATATTATTGAACTTAATTATAATAATCATATTTATAAAATCAAAATACTAGAAGTTAAACCAGAATCTCAATTAGGTGGTATTTGTGTTATTGAAACTGATTTAGTTACTGATTTTGCTCCACCTGTCGGATATGTTGAACCAGATTATGAAAAAATCAAAGAAGAAAATTACCAAAAGAAAATAGCAGAAGCACTATCTGCACCTTCATTAAAAGGTAAAGGATCAATGGCCAGAGAAATTAATTATAAAGATTTATTAAAAGATGTAACAGGTGAAGCACTGAATAAATTTCGAGGAAGTGGTGTTAAGCTATCAGGTAAAAAAGTTCAAATTGAAGATAGTAAGAGAGAAATTGAAACTAAAGATATTGATTTATCAGGGCCTGTCAGGCCATTAAATTTACCAGATGGTTATTTATTTTTTGGATTCCCGGTTACTCCTTATGTTGATGAATTTGAAGCTGCAGAAAAAGCTCAAAGCAATGAACCAGAGGTTGTATTTCATGGACAGGGGCAGAGTTTAAGAAGCACAAAGAAACGAAAAGATAAGAACAAATCTCATGTTCCTATTAAAAACAAAGGTCGTTCCCCTGAAGCTATAGTGATTGATTCCGACTAAGTGTATAGATAATATAAAAGATTATTTACACTCTCTTAAGTATTCATTATGCTAAAAGCAATATAGTCTAATGATGATAATTTTAAAAAGTTTCTATTTTGTAAATTAATTTTATCATAATCTAATAATTTGACGCTTCTTAAAAGGCTTGAAATTTTACGTAAATTCATTTCATCCCAATAATCAGCAGTTTGGGAAAAATCGTGGGTTGAAGCCAAAGCTGCACCGACTGGAGATTCGAACTTGATGTTTGCATAATGGTAATTATCATCAGTATTGTTTTCCTTCAAGCTGACAGATTCAACAGATCCAAAAACCTGCATTAACTGAGTTACTAGTTCATTATCGAAATTAATATTTCCTTTATTTTTCCATTTTAATAATACAATAGTTGGGAAACTTGAATCATCATTAGAAGATATACTAGTCGGTACAATTGTAGAATTGTTGTGAGACTTAATATATTCATCATACCATGTATTTAATTGCTCAATCTTTTGTCTTTTTGTCATTCGTGAAGATTTTTCATTCTTTGCTTTATATTCCTTGGATTTCAAGTCCGACTTGAATTTTGAAATTTCAGGATCATACACTGTCTTTTCACTTGTACTTTTTTTAAAATATTCATTGTCATATTCCTTTTTCGTCTGTGAATTCAAAAGGATTGTATAGGCAGCACTGACTTCACGAAATTGGTCGTGTGCATCATTAGCATTATTCTTATCTGGATGCAAAAGAAGAGCTTTTTTCCTATATGCTTTGCGAATAACGTCTACCGGAGACAATGGATCCACATCCAAAATCTCGTAAGCAGAACGGTCTCTTGTAAAAAGCCATTCATAGTCCTTCCTAACAGCTCTGTCCATGATTCATTAAGACAGTTAATCAAGTTGGTACTTAAAGATAATAGAGAAACCCTGGAAAAAATTTATGTTGAGGACTTTATTTATTAAAAAAAATACTATCACGCTCTTTTTTACTTTAGTCTAATCACTACTCTTTATAAGGTGAGTGAGAAATATTTTCTTCTCAGTCAAAGTATCTGCTGTTCTTTCCTGTCTACTCTTTCCAATACTTCTCTTGAAATTCACACGATTGCTGTCTCAATTCACTGTAATCGTTACTTTGAAATTAAAAAGATTTTTAAGTACATGATGTTGAAGATGTGCTGTAAAAATCAGTGGATTCTCAGTATATCGGTTTTTTTTCTTTGAACCGTCAAGGAAAAGACACTATACCAGTTGTTAATGATGAAAATTTTACTCAGCTCACTCTGAGTCTGTAATGAAGACAAACTTTCTGTTTCCAACATTCATCAATTTTACTGATTTCAACTGGGTATAAGTGATAGCTTTTGACGACGGTTTTTGTAGTTTATTTAAATTCATCCTGTTTTGATAATATCTTAAACTAGATTTTCCTTTCTTTCCTTCCTCCTTTCTCTTAAATTACTTCTTCTCTAGATGACATCATTGCTGATGAAACTCACGTCTCATACCAGAAGCATTTAAAAAAATGTCTTCTGATATTGACCCATGCCTCCAAAAGTTCATACATTAAATATTAAAGATTAAATCAAATCTTTTAAAAAAAAATTTTTATTCAATATTAGAGCTATAGTGTTTCGAAATTCAACTGGTTTCATTTCAATTACTAGTAAGCTTAAAAGTAAAATAATATGTCTGTATTAATAGATTATTGAGCTTGAAACTAGTTGGATTTTCCATTCAGCAGCTAATTAAAAAGTCCTAGTATGATTTAAGAAAAGAATAAATTGAGTTCAAGTTTATGATTTACGTTGCGGTAATTTCATGCTCTCATAAATCAATATATCTTAAAAAATTTTCTATTTAATATTATTTTTTAAATTCCACAACGATTACTTGCTATATTCAAATACTTTTTCCAGATTTTTAATCGACCCTTGACTAAAAATAATTTAAAAAAATGCAAATCTGAAGAGATCACTGATAGTTATTTAAATAATAATTTGTTGAAAGAAATTAGTTATAATTCAAATTTTCAAACTTACTTATAAAGGTCTAATAAAAATAAATACATTGAAGGTGTAACAAAGATAGAAAACTGCTTGTACGCAAAATAGTTCAGGAATTATTTGTTCCAGAATAAAAATGCAATATCAACGTATTATCTAAAAAAGATTACTTTTTTATTATTAACTTTTAGTAAATGATTCGGGTTTTAGTAGTATCTTTGAAGGATCTTTGTAGATTTTTATTTTTAAACTACTAAAACTCCTAAAAATTTTGATGAATAAGAATAACTTATTTATTCTAAATAATTTAAAAGCGTATGAAATCTTGTTGCTGATATAAGAAATTAACTTTTCAAATTGAATAAATATTAGCAATAGATTCAAGTGTGTAAAATCTTAAAGTTATAATCAAGTATTCTAAAATTTATTCCCAAGGCCAGAATGGATTTGTTAGTTTCTGAATAATTGTTGAATAGAATTTTTTTTATTTATCAATTTCAAAAAAAAAGATTGTATTATTTATATCTAGTTTTTGATGTCTAAGCTTTTATATAATAATACATATTGAGATATTAATTTGAATATTATTCAATTTTAATATATCAAAGCCAGATTAGCTTTATTTTAGAACTTAAATCAAAATTATTTATTCTTTGAACACATTTTTATAATATTTATGATTTTAGCATTCAATGAACTAGAACTACTGAATGTGCGTTCCATAAAATGAGTGGTATTCAATCTTGCATAAGTATTTCATATTTTTTTATATCAGTTTAAATCGTCAATTTCACCTAATTGTGTTCTAAACTCAAATTTCATTATTTACTTGATGAGAAAACTTTTATTCTTTTTACTTCATATGTTATAATTTATATAGCTTTTTTAAATGCAACGAAGGTATAATAGGGAGATCATGTACAAGTCTCGGCAGTTTACTGCTGAAGAATAGATTCTTTCTTTTACATCAAGGTTTAAATTATAATTGACCTCAGCATTTCCATTTAATTTAAAAGGAATTGAAAATATTATTTCAACAAGAATGGTAATTTAGAAAAGCATTAATTAAACGCTTACGTAAGCTCTACACAATAATATAATATACAATTAAAAACAAAAAAATTAAAATATTTTCTGTAAAACCACTTGTTTTACCATAAAATTTCAAAAACGTCTAATGCACGTGACTTTAATATTGAAAGAAGATGCTAAAAGTAGCACTTTTTTAAACAAAAAGTGGGTTAATGGTCTAGTGGTATGATTCTCGCTTTGGGTGCGAGAGGCCCTGGGTTCAATTCCCAGTTGACCCCTTTCTTTTTTGAATAAATTATTATAATTAATAAATATATATAATATATAAATTATTGCTTATACACACGTTCTTCCCTAATTAATAAATCTATTACTTTAAATGGTCCCTGTGTTTCCTAAAATGGATAATATATATGCTTTATCTATTATAATATTAATTGTTATTTAATCTTTACCCTTCTTTTTTGACAGTTTATTGTATAATCTATTGATATTAGTATTATTTGTTATTTATACGTTTATTTTATTTTATTATATTATAATTATAACTGACACACGTGCATGCCTGTTGTAATTACAATATATAATTTAATTATTTTTATTTTTTCATCAATTTATTTTAGTTTAAATATCTGGGACGTTATCTTTTTATAAATTGTACTGCTACGATAGTGAATTTTGATTCTTTTATTTTAAGATGAATTTTATTTTAAATTATACGTTATATTTACCATAGATCAATACAAAATGGACAACATTCACGAACCAAAAAGCTACGGTCAACAATGGAGAGAAGATTTTACCTGGAAGGGATTCAGAGAAAACTCTGTTGGTCCAATCGTTCCAAGTTTTGCTGATTTAAAAGATCAAGGTAAGGTTGTATACAATGTTCTTATTAAAAGTCCTTACCATATTTACAAGTTCTGTGCTACTTCACACCATTAAACACTAACCGTAATAGCAGTTTAATTATTTTCAGTTCTTTAGTTTATCTAATTATTATTTATATTTAATTATATTTACTTTATTATATATGTTTGTTATCTGTGTATAACTTTTCTTTTTTTAATAAATTATTATTAAAAACAAAAAACTCTTAAAAATTTTAGTAAAATAAAAATTATGGTCGATCGACGCAATCATTAAAAGAAGTCAGAAATTAGATATGAGAGGAAATTTAATTTATCTATATTCATGGCTTAAAGTTAATCATTGTAATCCCCTGAATAAAAATTAATGCTATAATTTAGAATTTTTATACATGGATGAATGGAGTCTATTATGATGTTATACAGACTATCTATAATCATATAATATGTTTATTCAAAGACATGAAGAATAAACTTCGGAGTATATATATATATATAGAGCCTGTTGGGAAAACAAAAAAAAAAAATAGCGTAAATTAATTAATGCTAATAAAATAGTAAATTGGCAATTACCGATTTACTGACTCGTACCAAGTCCGTAAATTAATAAATCAACCGCGGAAGACAATTTATAATTTAATTATCTTTGTTCATGTATTTTGGGTGTTTAAAGACTAATTGCATGTTGAAAATTTGTCATTTTTGAGAATATTAAACGGTTGCTTAATATATATAATATATATATATATGTCAATAACTTTTATAAGCACAGTTTTCCTTCCTTTTTCTTATATTTTGTTTCATTTTTCTCCTTGCTCCGTTTCTTTTTGAATTTAATTTGATCTTTTCTCTTATAATTCTAACCATTTTCATTTTTAAATGTTTGTTTTTTCCCCTTTTCTTTCGTTTCGTTTCATTTCATTTCATTTCTTCTTTTCTCTTCTCTTGGTTTAACGTGCATTTCACGCGTTCGATAAGAGTATAATAATAAATTATTTAAAGGAAGCAAATATGGCTGATGTCGTTTTAGGTTCTCAATGGGGTGATGAAGGTAAAGGTAAATTAGTTGATTTACTTTGTGATGATATTGAAGTTTGTGCAAGATGTCAAGGTGGTAATAATGCAGGTCATACAATTGTTGTTGGTGAAACAAAATATGATTTTCATATGTTACCATCAGGTTTAGTTAATAAAAATTGTTTAAATTTAGTTGGTTCAGGTGTTGTTGTTCATTTACCATCATTTTTTGATGAATTAAAAAAAATTGAAGATCAAGGTTTAAATTGTAGAGATAGATTATTTTTATCATCAAGAGCTCACTTGGTTTTCGATTTTCATCAAAGAGTTGATAAATTAAGAGAAGCTGAATTATCAAATAATAAAAAATCAATTGGTACAACTGGTAAAGGTATTGGTCCAACTTATTCAACTAAAGCTTCAAGATCTGGTATCAGAGTTCATCATTTAGTTAGTGATGAACCTGAATCTTGGATTGAATTTGAAACAAAATTAAGAAGATTATATTCAACAAGACAAAAAAGATATGGAGATTTTGAATATGATATTGAAGATGAATTAAATAGATATAAAATTTTAAAAGAACAAATTAAACCATTCGTTGTTGATTCTGTTGAATTTATGCATAAAGCATTAGCTGAAAAGAAGAAAATTTTAGTTGAAGGTGCAAATGCTTTAATGTTAGATTTAGATTTTGGTACTTATCCTTATGTTACATCATCAAATACCGGTATTGGTGGTGTTTTAACTGGTTTAGGTATTCCACCAACTGCAATTAGAAATATTTATGGTGTTGTTAAAGCTTATACAACAAGAGTTGGTGAAGGTCCATTCCCAACTGAACAATTAAATGATGATGGTGAAAGATTACAATCAATTGGTCATGAATATGGTGTTACAACTGGTAGAAAGAGAAGATGTGGTTGGTTAGATTTAGTTGTTTTAAAATATTCAACTTGGATTAATGGTTATACTTCATTAAATATTACTAAATTAGATGTTTTAGATTCTTTTAAAGAAATTAAAGTTGCAATTGGTTATAAATATAAAGGTGAAGAATTAAAATCATTCCCTGAATGTTTAAATATTTTAGGTAAAGTTGAAGTTATTTACAAAACTTTCCCAGGATGGGAAACTGATATTACTGGTATTAAAACTTATGAAGAATTACCAGAAAATGCAAAGAAATATTTAAAATTTATTGAAGATTATTTAAATGTTCCTATTCAATGGGTTGGTACTGGTCCAGCAAGAGCATCTATGTTAGAAAAGGCAATCTAGAGGTCTATGTGATGTTGCTAGTGTAGAATACTTATAAATTATTTATTCATATAATATATGTATATATATATATATATAAACAATATGATAATAAACTGTGGCATTTTATTTGATAAGAGAATTTTTTTTTGCAGCACGTGATATAGGGCAATTTTTTTAGATTTTTTTTAATTTTATTTACATGTATAGAATACACAAATTAATTTTATTTGATTCAGCTGTGGATTAGACAAGGAGATGTCAACATATTCTGCTCTTTCCCTCTTGAAATCTTATTTAGATGGTTCACATTACATTGCTGACATTTGCTACTAATTTCTTTAATTGAATACCGTTATGGTAAAACAAAGTTTTCGCTGTTTCAATCAAGAGAATATTGATTGATAAAATATATATATATATATATATATATTTATACATACATTGACATAATATTCATCCTCATCATAATATTCATAAGAATCATATCAATAAGATAATAATAATAACAATGTCATCATTTCATAATTTCAGCTTTCGATCTGATTTGAATAATACTACTAGTCATACTACTAATGTGGATGATAATACACCTATTTCTGATTCCATACCTAGGTACCCAATAATAGAAAATAATCAAAATCATAATCAGAATCACAATCAGAAACAAAGTAGGCATCATCATCACCATCATAGAGATAACGCTAATCATTCTACCAATACAGAAAAGGAACTTTTCCAAATTTTGAATTCACAGAAACCAGCATTATCAACGAATAATTCTAATCCAATTTTAAATACTAATATAACTGATGAAGATGTTGCTTTTTTAAAAGCTGCAAGTGAAGTTGTTAAATTACATGAAAACAAAGTTGATCCAACAATTAGAGATATTCTTAATAGATTACAGTATTCAAATTCACCACATGGAGGTTTACCAATTTCAATGCAATATTTGAAAAGTATTGATACATTTAACGATATAGATGATAATATTAATAATAATAATGAAAATACAACATCAAATGATTTAGGTGATAGATTAGCTTTATTATCAACGAATGATTCTAATGATCATTTAACTTATTCAACGAATACAATAAATAATAATACTAGTGATGGTTTAATAATTAATAATGGATTAAATATTTTACCACCATTTACGGAAAATAGATTAAGGAATCCACCGACAAATTTAGATTTCCCACATTTTTCTTTAGATATTTTCAAAAATCATGAAGATCATGATAATAATTCAAATTTCCATTTACATAATTCACCTAATCAACATTTAAATACCAATTTACTACACAGATCAGATATTAACGACAACGACAATGATAATGAAATTCATTACAATCAACAAGAACAACAAGCAATATCACTTGAAGAAAATAATTTACATAGTTCCAATCAAATAGAAAACAAGGAAGCAAGTATTTCAATACAAGATAATGCTTCTCCTCGAAATTACAAATGTGGAGAATGTGGGATATCATTTAAAAGGTCAAGTGATTTGAAAAGACATGAAAAAATTCATTTAAAGACACTACCAAATATTTGTCCTTTATGTCATAAAGGTTTTGCACGACGAGATGCACTGAAGAGACATGTAGGTACACTTACTTGTAATAGGAACAGAATGAGATTATTAAAACAATTGGAGGAAAATGGAGAAAGCTTAGAAACAAATACCTAATTATCTTAATTGTAACTGTTTATAACCGTTAAAACATGTAGCATTTAGTTAGTTAATTAATAATAACAATAACAATAACAATAATAATAGGAATAAATAAGACTTATCGACGCGTCTGTGATTTAAGAAAAAATTATGTTTTAGTAAACATCTGTACACCAATAATATATATAAGATATATATTATATAATATCTTGTATATATATATGAGATTAGTATGTGTATACATAATACTATTATTATGTTGTATTATATTATTTATCACTATAATTATAATTTTACTCTTTTTCGACGCACACAACGTCGAGCGTTGAGCGCTTTGCATTGAATTTTCAACATCTTTGTCACAAGAAATCTATGACAAGTAAATTGGCACACTGATCAATTATTATTTTATTATTTTATTTTTTATCTTTTTTTCTTTATAAATCAACACATAGTTTTAATAATAAAATGCCTATTGACCCAGAAAAGTTAGCAAAGTTACAAAAATCATCTGCAAAGAAAATCGGTGGTAAGAGAGTTGCAGCAAAGAAAGTTAACAAGTCAGCTGAAGGTGATGATTCAAAAATTCAAACTGCATTACAAAAATTCAACCCAACTACTTTAACTGATGTTGCAGAAGCTAATTTCTTTAGAGATGATGGTACTGTTTTACATTTCAACAGAGTTGGTGTTCAAGCTGCAGCTGCAAATAATACTTATGCAGTTACTGGTTTTGCT
>JARDZP010000177.1 GCA_029240795.1 Haloplasmataceae bacterium
AAGTTACCGCTGGAAAGCGAACCTATTATTACTGAAAAAGATATCGATGTATACTATTGGAAAAGCACCATTTTTAAAGCTGATGAATCCTTATACTTTGATAAGCTGATTAAAAAAAATACTAAAGAAGGCGGAACCCCATTCGTTTTAACTGCTAATGGTGAAAGAATTTATTTAGGTATATTTTGGATGTCATTTTCTTCATTGATTCCGCGAGAGAAAGTACCACTTCTTAATCCCATGGATTTTAAGGAAGGGGATAGTAAACTTAATAAAGATGGATATAATGTGATTTTGAAAAGTAATGAGGTATACTTTAGAATAACAGCACCTTCTGGTGGGAAGGACAACAGGAACGACAGGAGAATTTATAATGCTTTAAAAGAGGCTGGAATTCTAAAAGAGTAAAAATGAACTCACAAGAATTTAAGCTGGGAAAAGGAAGTTAAAGTATTAGTTTGCATTGTTCTTATTCTTATTATCTGTCACTTAAGTAGATTTATGTGAAACTAAATTATTATTAGAAAATGGAGGCTTATTATGGATAAGAATAAAAAATTATCAATATTCTCTACTATACTAGCAATTATATTATCTGATCTAATGAGTGCGAATGTAGCAATTGTGTATTGTAATAAGCTAAAATATGAAATCCCCAGTGCGTCAGCAAGGGATGCATTTTTAGTTGCTATTCCATATATTATAATAATTTTATCTACACTTATAAACTCCTATATATTATGGAAAAAATCGGGAAGAAATTAAACAAAGCTTTTTAGTGGCCCATTATTAAGAAAATACGAATTATAGATTTACACTTTAGGGGGTACAAAATGTATACTGTGGGAAGTATAATACAGATTTTTTTTTATTTAGTAGTTATATCATTAATAATTACTGCTATTCTATCGAAAGTAAATATTTCAACTTTAAAGATAATGCTATTTGGTATAGCATTAATACTATTTACAAACTCGGTTTTGAAAGGAATGATTATGTACGGAATTGATGATTTAATATCAGTAATAGGATTAAGTTTTTGCATTGTTGGCTTCTTTAAAAGAGATAAATAATTCATTCGTTTTAGTTCATAATTTTCATATGTTATTCATTAATATTTAAGGGAGAAGAAATAAATTAATGCCATTTAAAAGGTGGTGTTTATATGCAAACAATATTTTTTATTGCATTTTTTATTGTAATTGGTGTTTTTTTTTCAAGATTAGCACGGTTAGTAGGATTTAAAATCTTTAAATTTTCAGAAATCTATAATTTTTTTCTAAAACTTTTAAGAAGGAAAGAAAACAAATAGAAGGCATATAATTAATATTTTCCATTTAATTATTATTGTATCAGGTATTGCTACAGTTCTTGGTGCTTTTTAATTCCATCTTTTCAGAGAATATTTTATAGAGGTGTATTATATTTTTCAGTTGATAGGTCTATTCCTAAACTTGTTATTCATAGTTTTTCAAAGGCAGGTATAAGTTACATACGGGATTGTGTTGCAGTCCCAGTAAAAGAAAATATAACACAACTCAATTTTAGAAGATTACCTATAAAAATAGTAATATATAATCTAATTACAGTTGTCTTATTAACTGTAGGTGCATTAGCACCAATATATGCGGGAAGTATTGCTCCAGAATTAAGAGCAACATGTATTACATTATCATCAATTATAAATGGTGTTGCAACAATTTTAATGTCAATATTTATAGACCCACAGTTATCTATTATGACTGACGATGTTGTAGAGGGAAAATGTACAGAAGAAGATTTTCGTACAGTTGTTATTGCTATGGTTGGTAGTAAAACACTTGGGACTTTTGCTTCATTGTTACTAATTATTCCTTCATCATATTTAATAGTATATATTGCAAAAATTATTTAATGTAAGATTGATTTTAGTGCGGTATCTTCTTTTGCTGTTCATTAATATTTAAAGGAGGATAAAAGAAGTATGGAATTGAAATGCCCTTACTGTAATTCTGATTTAATTGAGGGTTTTATTGATAGCCCGATGACTTCATTAAGATGGCATAATAAAAATGCTGGATTTTTTGAAAAATATACCGTATTTGGCGGAGAAGTGTTATGTAATCATAATTCTGACCTGATTAAATGCTACAGATGCAAAAATTGCAATAAGCTCATAATTGACTTAAATGAATTAGACAAGTGGGAATAGCGTTTTGGTATTTTACTACTGTGTCACAGTCGTAAATAATGACGAAACACGGAACTATAAATTACATAAAAAGGATGAAGGGGTTGGATAGAATGCAAGGATATAATGTTATCATGGTTTACAACGAAAGTGCTGATAAGATATTAATGTGTAAAAGATTAAAAAATCCATATAAATGGTTGGATAATTTGGTTGGTGGAAAAATTGAATTGGGAGAAAGTGGTCTTGAAGGTGCTTATAGAGAATTATTTGAAGAAACAAGTATCTCAAAAAATGATATAACATTACATCACTTGATGGATTTTACGTATTATTATCAAAATTGCTATGTTGAAGTATATGTAGGGAAATTAAAACATGAGGTATTAGTATCTGGTGAAGAAAATCAACTATATTGGTCAGATTTAAACCGTAATTTTTTTGATATGGCTCTGTATGCAGGTGAAGGAAATATTGGACATATGATAGAGCAAGTAAATATGTGTAAAGATACTGTTTTATGTGATTGAAATATATCGTTAATAAAAGAAATATACTCTCTAAATTAAGTTGATTCGGAATATTCATAAAAAACGTCACAACAGTAGATTATGAGAAATTAATTAAAAAGTAGAATATGGGAGGAGTTGTTTAAATTATTAAGGTTATATTAAAACATTTAATTTTAATTTTTGTATCTTTAGTATTATCATTTAGTTTATTTT
>JARDZP010000081.1 GCA_029240795.1 Haloplasmataceae bacterium
GTGTTTCCATCAGTTAATAATTTAGAAAAATTATTATTAATAAAAATAATACAGTTCACATTTCCTTTTTCTAAAGCAACCGCTGCCTCCTCTTGTGTTTCATATTCTAGTATTTCAATAATATCCTTGATTTCATTACTTTTGATAAATGAGTCAAAACTATCACTTAAATTTCCTTCATCATGATTAACATAACCAACTAGCGGTGTTGGCATGGATTCCATTGTTAGAAAAGCATCTAAACTTTTGCCTAAGATAAAGATAGTGATAATCGGTGTTACAACGAGTAATAATAACATTTTAATATCTCGTACATTTTTTTTAATTTCAAAAAAGGCGATAGATACTATTTTATTCATAAAATACCTCCTAATCCCGTAACGTTCTACCGGTCAATGTTAAAAACAGATCTTCTAGATTAGCTTTTTCCATATTTATTTGTAGTAGTTTACAATTTGTTTTAGATATACACTCCATAATTTGGGAAATGTTTTCTGCACCATATTTTGTAATGACTGTTAATACATTATTAATTATTGAGCAATCATTCACGCCATATACTTTCTTAATCTCATCAACAATGGTGTAATTTGGTTTATCTATCGTGATAAAAATTAATTGTTCACTCTTTACAAATTCTTCCAATTCCCTGATCGTGCCATCAGCGATTACACGGCCTTTGTCGATGATCACTACTCTCGAACAGATAGTTTCAACTTCTTCCATATAATGGGAAGTATATATGATTGTTGAACCTTCTTGATTCAATATTTTGATTGCTTCTAATATGTGATTACGTGATTGAGGATCAACACCGACTGTAGGTTCATCAAATAATAATAAACTTGGTCTATGAACAATTGAACAAGCTATATTTAGTCTTCGTTTCATTCCGCCTGAAAAACTACTAGGAAAAGTATCTTTTTTCTCCCATAATTTTGTGAAATTTAAAGCATCTTTTACTTTATTTTTTAGATCTTCACCCTTCAGTCCAAATAAACTTCCAAAAAACATAACATTTTCAAAAGCCGTTAACTCGTTATAAAAGGCAAGATCTTGTGGTACAACACCAATATTTTGTTTGATCTCTATTGCTTGTTTTCTGATATCTTTACCAAATATTTTAATTTCTCCTGACTCGATTGCGATATTACCCAATAATGCATTTAAAAAGGTTGTTTTACCAGCACCATTTGGACCAACTAATCCTACCACTTCTCCTTTATTAATTTCTAAACTTAAATTATCATTCGCTATTAAATCACCATATCGTTTAATAACATTTTTTGCCTCTATTATCATCATTTCACCTCTCATTTAATTTCATCTTTATTATATTTAAATAATACTCTTAAAAATAGTTACATTTTTCAAATTTCAATATGACAAATGTAATTTTTGTTTATGAAATTCACTCTTTGCATTTATAACATATTATATCGTAAACTAATATTATTAAATGAATTGAAAGGAGATCTAAATGGAACAGAAAGTATTAGAAAAATATGCGCAACTATTAGTCAAAAAGGGAATTAATATCCAGAAAAATCAAATCTTAGTTATTAATTGCCCTGTTGAATGTGCAGAATTTGCTCGTGTCATTACTAAAATTGCATACGATGAAGGTGCAAAGGAAGTTTTCATCAATTGGAGTGATGAGATCATCACTCAATTAAGGTACCTTCATGCAACAGATGAAGTTTTTGATGAATATCCAGAATGGATGAAAGTATTCTATCTTAATAATGCAGAGAAAGATGCCGCATTTTTAAGTATTAGTGCAACCAATCCTGAACTTTTAAAAGATGTGGATTCCAACCGAATTACTAGATATCAAAAGGTATCAAGTAAGGCAATTGAAGAATATCGTAACAAGCAAATGTCAAACAAACTTACATGGTGTATAGCTTCAATTCCTACTACATCATGGGCGAAGAAAGTATTTCCTAATGTCAGTGATGAAAAAGCAAAAGAAAAATTGTGGGACGCTATTATTAAAACAGTAAGAGTTGATCAAGATGACCCTAAAATTGCATGGGATGAACATCTAAAGAATTTGAATAAGAGTTCTAAATCTTTAAATGAATCACATTTTAAAATGTTGAAATTTCATAATAAATTAGGTACAGACTTATCTATCGAACTTCCAGAAGGTCATATATGGCTTGGTGGGGCTGAAATTACACCAAATGGAATTGTATTCATAGCGAATATACCCACTGAAGAGGTATTTACACTACCTAAGAAAACTGGAGTAAATGGAATTGTCTATAGTTCTAAACCATTAAATTATAACGGCAATTTAATTGAAGATTTTTCTATAACATTTAAAGAGGGTAAGATTGTAGACTTTAAAGCAAAAACAGGTTATGAAACGTTACAAAGTCTAATTGAAACGGATGAAGGCTCTCACTATTTAGGTGAAGTGGCATTAGTTTCTTATGATTCACCGATATCAAAGTCTAATATTTTATTTTTTAATACGCTGTTTGATGAAAATGCTTCATGTCATTTAGCAATCGGAAGAGCCTATCCTGTTTGTATAAAAAATAGTGAAGGTAAAGATGCTGAAGAGTTAAATAAAATGGGTGTAAATAACTCTAGTACTCATGTTGATTTTATGTTTGGTACTAAAGATTTACAAATCATCGGCATCACTCATGACAATAAAGAAGTAGCGATCTTCAAAGATGGTAATTTTATCATTTGATACAGGTAAACTAAATAAAAATGAATTAGGCTAACTACCTTTCAGAAAAAAGGGCGATAAGATTTATAAAGACAAAATAAATCCTCCCCAATAACAATGAATAAAATAAGTTTAATATAACACAAGAAATTACTATATATATAGTGATCAACTGTATTATTTCTAACTTCAACAGATATGTACCTTTTCTCGTGTTGAGGTAATTTCAATATTAGATAAATTGAGTTTAGTATAATAAACATGTATATTAAAGTAAAAAGTCCTTCTACATAGTAAAAGGACTTTTTATTTATATTAAGGTTGTTGAATAATATAAACATAATTTTTCCAAATATTTTCAAATTGATCTAATTTATATTGTCGATTCACTTCTTCATTATTCCTTGCTGCTGGGTCATTAACTATAACATATTCTACATTGTCAATTACAGTAAACCCTCTAACTACTAATAAATGTCCTCCAGGATATGTCATGACAGTTGTTCCATCAGATCTTTTTGGAAGATTATCTAGTTGTGCAGCGTCTTTAACAGTAATAGAAACTACTACTGGAATATTTTGTGAAATTAATAGTTTTAACTCATCGATATTTTCTAATCTTGATACATAAGATTCTAATCCTAAAGAACCCGCAACTGCAACATTAAAACTCCAATTTCCATAGATATTAGCTCCAAAATCTTTAGCTTTTGCTGCTGTTTCACTGGGAGTAAAATTAATTCCGTAATGATTCATTAACATTGTTAATGAAGTTGGACTACAAATGATATTTCCAATTGTAGGAACAAGCATTTGTGAATGAATTGGAACTTCAATATCAGTTTGCCAGTTCACTTCTGACAAATTGATAGTTTCAACAGATTGATTTTCTAATGCCAATGTTTGGGCTATTAATTTTAATACAGGACTTTCATCTTCTATACTATTACGATTTAAACTAATCATATAACGATATCCATCTGCAAAACCATTTTTAATTATAATGGTATCTATTGTCATTTTCGCTAATACATCTGCTTGAGTTGATATACTTCTATTTGCTTTTTCTAATCCCCATTTACCATAAGAAAACCATTGTGACCAAGAACCATTTTGTCTGATTTGGATTTTTAACTCTACATTTGATGTATCTGGAGTCAATGCATTCCATGACGCGACTAACTCTTTAAAAGTTTTAGTATTAATAATTGGTGATGTATAAGTCCCAGTTAAAACTCCATCTTTTAATATTAAACCATTTGAGTTCATTGTTAAATCATTTAATTCACCCTTATTAAAGTCGACTATTCGATGTACAATTGTATGTTCTTCATAATATAAATTTACTGGTTCTTCGTTCACTGTATTCGTTGTAGTTGTATTTACAGTTGTACTTTCAGTATTGTTTTTTGTTGTAAAATTAGCCGTGAATTCAAAAGTTGTTTGTGTTGGATTTTTACATGCATTTAACATAAATAATGTGATACCTCCCAAGAAAATAAAAAATATAACTCTCATAGCTCCTCCAATAATGTACATTATTAAGTAGATAAGCCCATCGCTGAAACTTCCCACATACGGCTCTAATTCTATATTTAAGAATATGTATAATTTATTATACTAACTTTATTTATTGGTCTTGGCATTAGCCATTCTGACGCACGTTTTCTTTTATTATAACATAATCTATTGATTAAACTCCATCAATTATATATGAAATTTCTTTTTTAAATAAATATGAATTTTGTATCTATTATCAAGGTAAAACATAAATAGAGTAAACGGGATCAAAACAATGAGAACAATGTATGACCAGTTTAGGGTCAATTTATCATAAATGTACCTTTGGACAAAAAGATCAATACCAAAACAAAGTATACTTACATTAATTGATAGTGTTGAAATAATTGCACGCCAATTATATATATATGTCTTGATAAATAAATAAGAAATAACTGTGAGTATAAAGACGAGTCCATTAATAGGAAGTGCTAATTTTGCAAAACCAGAGTCATTATTATATCCTAATGATACTAAAAGAACAAAAATGGCTGTCGCCAAAAAATCAATTGATATTTTTAATACAAAACCTTTTAGTTTATTTATGAAAATTGTTGATAAATAAAACCACAAAAGAATAATGGATAATACAACAAAATATGACCAAGATATCCTATTGCTTGTAATATAATTAAGTAAAAGAAAATATATACAAAGTACAATAGTATCAATTGTTATATAACAATAAATATTCTTAAAAGTTCTCATATAAGACAAACAGATTAAAAATATAAATAAAATGATTGACATAATCGGTATTACAGACCAATCAATGTTAAATCCAATTAAAAAGTCAATTATTAAAAGAATAATTATTGAAGTAATCGAAGATAAAAGCACAATAAAAGATGTAAAACCAGTTATATTGATCTTTTCCTTTTTCTCTTTGCTTTGTTTCTTATCTCTCTTTACGCTTTGCTGAATTTTGATATTTTGTTGGGTTAAATTATCAATTTCTTCATTGGTTAAAATAATTGTATTACAAAGAGGGCAAACTCGATTTTTTTCCTCATCTATTGAAACACCACATTTCATACAATATTTCATAAAATATCGCCGCCTTGATTTTCAATTTGAACTTCTACTCCTAATTTTACTAGTTTTCTAAAAAACTTAGTTTCAACTCGAGCTTGTTTAGTATTTCTTCCAAAAGTAATATATATTTTATCCATATATCCTGTAAGGGAACATTTACATTTTGTCAGAGGACAAGGACCAAGAATAAAGTCAATTCGTAATACATGCTTTTCAATACTTTCGGGTAATTGAATTTTGCCCATATTTGAAATAGTACCTGAAAATGTATCAACTCCTTTTGCATTATATATAAACGGAGTTATGATTGTTTTTAGTTTTAGAGGTAAAAACCTTACAAAAGGAGATTTTTCAGTTTTCAAATTCTGAACCATAAGTCTAAGTAAATTATTAATATCCGTTTTTTCTTCGAAGAATCGCTTTACATATTCAATAATATCTTCAAAAGTATACTCTTTAGTAGGTATTAAGTAAGGGGTAATGTATAAGGAAAAATTCCTCATACTTTCACTTTGCAGCCTTTTTCGCATATTTACTGGAACTTGGACTGATACAGCTTTTCTTTTTTTCTTTCTAGTTGTTTGTTCATTTTGTATTTCTATTAGATTTTCTAGGTAAATTGCGGTAATAAATACAGTAATGCTACAATTATATTTTTTAGCAGTATCATGTAAAAGATTAGAATCCATAATACCATAGGTAATAATATATTTATTTCTATTTATGATTCTATCTTTTATGTGATAAACACCTTTTACATTATCAACCTTATTGCAATGTGTTTTTATATACTTTTTGCCTATTATACTGTGTGAATCTTCTATTTCCTTTTCATCAATTTTAGATTCAATATCTTTGATCCATTCGTTTATTGATACATCGTATCCTTCTAATTTTAAGTATTCAAATACAATAGTATTTAAAAATATTAAACCAGCAGTACCATCAGCTAATATATGATTAAATTCAATAGAAATTTTATTGTCAATATATAAAACTCTAAATAAGTAGCCATTATTTTCTTCTTTAATCATTCTTCTACATGGCATTTTTATATCTTCAAATACCACAAGATTCTCATTATTTTCTTCTAAATAAAACCAAAAAAAACCTGTTTTCAAAGTCACTTTATAATATGGAAAGCGTAAAATTACTAGATTTAATGCTTTTAACAAAACATCTTTTTTAATTTCAATATCTAAAGTAGCACTAAATCTAAATACACTTGTGTTATAATCAGACTCTACTAAAGGATATATTTTAGCAGCATTATCTAGTTTCATCCAGTCGTTATTCATTAGTACTCCTCAATCTTTTAATATTTTTCTATAATCAAAAAGGTCTTGATTCAATTATAAATCAAAGACCTCATTATATCTATAACTTTATTTAATAATATGATTCCTTTGAATCAGATTGGATTTTACTGTCTATACTTTATTGATAATCCCTTTAAAAAATTCCGAGCATATCTGTCCCCACATTCTTTATAATTCTTTTGTCCTTCTTTTCTAAGTACCGCGCTTAATTCTCCTTTTGTTATTACAACTCCTGCTTTTCCTAATATATCTAGCATATCTTCACTGGTTAATGATAATGCTATTTTCATTTTTTTCAATAGGACATTATTAACACTTCTATTATCCTTAATAGACATCATCGGTTCTTCAGGTTCTCCTGGTGTTGACTCTTTTTTTCCTCTTTTATAAATAATAAGACCATTTAAAAATGACTCTAACGTAAAATTACTACAGTTTAAATTATCTACAGTTTCTTCACTATCATGATCATTGTCTTCATTTTGATTAATAGCTCTTAAAAGCATCTTTCCAACATCTTCTTTTGTTATCACAACACCACCAAGTTCAAATATCTTTACCATATCAATGTCTTTTATATCCAATGCATATCTAAGTCTAATTAAAATATCATTATTATTTAATTTCATCTAAAAACCTCCTGAAATATTGATTGCTCTCAGTATTCTATAAGTCATTTATTTTGTGTATTATTATCTTCAATATTATTTTTTATCAAAACATTTAAATTACACATTACCTATGAATGATGCACTAACTAATTCTATCACATTATTCACTCTTAAGTATCAACTTTTACCTCTTTATTAAATCTTTTGCATTTTTAATTATTTTTGTTTAAAAAAAGACTGAATATATGTTGATATGTTATAATAAAATAACATACTATAAGTATAGATTAATTAATGAGGTGATTATTATAAATATACAATTAAGAATTCAAAAATTAAGAACTTTGATGGAAAAAGAAGGAATAGATGCTTATATCGTTCCAAGTTCAGACCCACATCAAAGTGAGTATGTGGCCGAACATTATGCTGCAAGAACATTTATATCGGGATTTACAGGATCTGCAGGTACAGTTGTTATTACACTAAAAGAAGCAGGTCTTTGGACAGATGGAAGGTATTTTGTTCAAGCTGAAAGCCAATTAAAAGATACTGGAGTTTCTCTATTTAGAGTAGGTGAAAGTGGTGTTCCTTCAATTGAAGAGTTTTTAAAAGAAACACTAAAAAATGGTTCAAAAATAGGATTTGATGGTAAAGTTATTTCTGTTGATTATTTTAGAAAACTTAAAGAAACCTTATTGAATAAAGGATTTATTTATGAGGTTAAAAACGATTTAATAAACAAAATTTGGGAAAATCGACCAAGTGTACCTACTACTCAAGTCATTACCCATGATATTAAATACACAGGTAAATCAAGAGAAGAAAAACTAGGTCAAGCTATTTTACATATGAAATTAATGGGTGCAACTCATTATGTAATTTCTGGATTAGATGATATTGCTTGGTTATTAAATATTCGAGGCAAAGATATAAAGTATAATCCACTTACAATAGCCTATATAGTTTTAAGTGAAGACATATGCTATTTATTCATTGATGAGCGTAAACTTGGTAAAGAGGTCAGATTAGAACTTGAAAAGGCACATGTTGAAATAAGACCCTATGAAAGCATTAATACATTTTTAGATGATCTTAGTGAAGGTGTAGTGTTGTTTGATCCTTTAAAGACAAATATATGGTTACATAGTTCAATTAAAGTTAAAACACTTGAATCGTTGGATATTACAACAATGTTAAAAGCAATTAAAAACGAAACTGAAATTCAAAATGTTCGGAATGCGATGGTTAGTGACGGCATAGCTATGGTTAAGTTTATCAATTGGATCAAAAAAACCATTAAAACACGTCATATTACAGAAATAGAAGCTTCTCAAAAATTAGAATCATTTAGAATTATGAATGAACTTTTTTATGATAGTAGTTTCTCAACTATTTCAGCCTATAAGGCAAACGCTTCTATGCCACATTATCATGCTACAGAACAAAATCAGGCAACAATCAAACCTGAAAGTTTCTATCTTGTTGATTCTGGTGCGCAATATCTTAATGGGACAACAGATATTACTCGGACAATTGTTATGGGTAATTTAACAGAAGAAGAAAAAACTGATTATACCCTTGTTTTAAAAGGTATGATCAGTTTATCAATGCAACGTTTTGTATATGGTACAACAGGTTCTAATTTAGATGTAATCGCAAGAATTCCTTTATGGAATGCAGGAATGGATTATAAACATGGTACAGGACACGGAATAGGTTTCTTCCTAAATGTTCATGAAGGACCATATAAGATTTCTACGGTTCCAAATACAGTGAAGTTAGAAAAAGGCATGATTATTTCAAATGAACCAGGTCTATATAAACCTAAAAAACATGGAATAAGAATCGAAAATTTAGTTGTAGTAAGAGAAGATCAAAAAACTCAATATGGTGGTCAATTTATGAAGTTTGAAACATTAACTTTATGTCCGATTGATCTTGAAGCCATAGATGTTTCATTATTAACAAAAGAAGAAAAAAATTGGTTAAATGAATATCATCAAATAGTATTTAACAAGTTATCACCCTATTTAGATGAATTTGATGTTGATTACTTAAAACAAGCAACAAAAGAAATTTAAATATAAAAACTCCTATACTAAAAAGACATGTAAAATTTTTAGGTTCTTTCTCAAGTTAGGACATTACACGAGATAATGAAGAGCTACTCGTTTCATTTGCAAGTAGCCCTTTATTTAATCATGCGGATAAAATTACATTTTTAGATGAATAATCAAGTAAGATTTCTGATTTGTCAATATTATCCAAAGTTAAGTAAGAA
>JARDZP010000082.1 GCA_029240795.1 Haloplasmataceae bacterium
TCTTCAGTTAATGTATAAGCTCCATTATATAAAATAGATTCTCCATCATAACCAAAGTTTGTACCTTGATCTTGTAACCAAGCTTTATTTACTGGGAAGAAAACACTGTATGTTAATGCTGTTAGGAAATAAGGAGCTGGTTTAGCTAATGTATACTCTAATTTGTATTTTTCAACTGCTTTAACACCAACTGATGAGAAAGGTTTTTCCACAGTTTCATCAAGTACTTCTTGAGCAGAAGTTTTAGTTACTTGAGCAGCAGCTTTTTCTTCAGCTGTTTTAGTAGTATCATTTAATATAAGATCAGCAGCCTTAATATCAGCTTTTGCATTTGCGATATCTTCTTTTGCTGTATAATATGCTTCTGCACCGTCAATGAAAACAAACATTAAGAATGTTAAGTCTGATTGTGTAGATGGATTTAAAATATATTCTGCAGCTGAAATCCAGTCTTGAGCTTCAACTTCAGCATATTCTGTTCCATCACTTTCAACCCATTTAACACCTTGTCTAATGTCAAATGTCCAAACTTGTTTACCGTCTCTCATTTCATAATCCCATCCAGTTGCTAATGAAGGGACGATATTACCATAATTGTCATTTTCTACTAACCCGTCAACGAAGTTAGAATATAAATCTGAATCTGATGCAGATTGTGTATATAAATAGTTTAATGTCTCATAATGACCAGCATATGATCCAAAATAATTTTGTGAATTTGCTGATTCTTCACCAGAACCAGTAGTAGTTTTTTTACATGCACTTAATGTAAGTGCTACTACAACCGCTATAAATAATAACGATAATTTTTTCATATTTTCTCCTCCTCTTTATTTTTAATCGTCTATCTAACTCTTATTAGATTGTTACTATTTTATTACAGATTACTATTTTTGTCAACACTTTACTTTACTTTAATAAATGAAAACGTTATTTGATTTTTCATTCGCTAATTTTCGTTATAATAGTGCATTTTTCCCTATATCAAAAATATAATAACATAGATAGTAAAGGATTATTGTCAATAGTCCTGCAAGATAAAATATTCTAACTGAAAGATAAAAGGACCTTTTATCTTCTATTTCAAATTCAGCAAAACGATCATTTTCTTCTCGTCTTAACTGCTTTAGTTTTAATCTTTTTAAGATCAATCCAAATAGTATATAAAAGATAGAAAACAAAACTAACGTAACACTGGTATTATATAAACTGTTAGTTAGAACATATCCAATTAGAAACGATAAACCAAGAGCTAAAATAGACAGATACACTGATGGTAGATACTTTTTCAAGATATCAACCTCCTTCAAATTATTGATTGTTTTTATTTATTATGTGAATTATACAATATAATAAACGATAATACAATAAAATGAAGGATAATGGAACTTTTTCTATCATGTTATATTCGATTTTGTTATACTCATAATATGAAGATACAGCTCGTTTTATGCTATCTACATTTAAAATAGTAACTAAATATAATTTAGATAAACATTTTAATAAATTTAAACATATAATATATAATATTTAAATTTAGTATTATTAAAAAGGAACTAGTACAGTACTAATTCCTTTATTATTATCCCAGTAATTTTTTAAAACATTCTAAATATTTAATGACGATTTTTCCCAACTATTGTCTATTGACATCGCGTTTTATTTTCATAAAAAAATTTAATGCTCTATCAATTGTATCAAGCATTACATTTGCTTAATAGTTTTAAAAAGTATAGCCTGTGCCAACACCTTTTACCTAATTTGGCCTATTCACAATTATCTGTCTTATCCCCGTCAGGCCAACTTTCTCCATCATCTTACCCTGATCCCAGTCAATGAAGTCACCAACTAATGCAACACTTCTTGCGTTAGGTGCCAAAACTGTAAAACAATAACCAAAAAATCCTTCATAATTACATTCAAAAGTTTGATAACTATTAAAAATTCTTGCCACTTTATATACGTTCAATTCATTCAAGTAAACATCTTTTAATAAAGATTAAAAAAGATTAATTACTATAATTTATCAACAACTGTAATACTACTTCTAAGCATTCTCATCCAACACGTATATTTAAAGGTTCCTGTTTCATCAGGGGTAAATTTAATCACATTTTTACCTTCGTATAAATCTCTTTTTATACCATATTCAGAAATCAAGATTTTATTATTACAACCAGTAAGGTCTTTTTCATCAATATAGATTATCCATTCAACTGGTGTACCTTTTTCAACAGTTATGGGTTGATACTTTCCATTGGTAAATTCAGTTTCAACATATTGAATACCATCTTTCTCAACTGCTTTAGTCCCACTAGCTCCACTAAAACTAATTCCTAATCCACGATTAGCCATGACTAAACCAAGAACTATTACTAGTAATGCACTAAACATTGTTACTTGATGTTTAAATTTACCTGAAATATAACTACCTAGTGTCCCAAAGCCAAACATTAGTGGGACAGTACCTAGACTAAAGAAAAACATGGATAACCCACCTTCGAACATGCTACCAGTACCTAATGCATAAAGTTGCATCGATTGTAGCGGACCACAAGGCATTAATCCATTTAATAAACCCACCACAAATGGTGATTTATTACGTTTTTGTTTATTAACTGCTCTTCTAAATTTTTTAGGAATGCCAATATTAAAGTTTCTTAATGCTGGAAAGATATTTAACATTTTTAATCCCATTAAAATCATAAATAAACCAGCGAAAATATTAATGGATTTTGTTAAACCCTCTGAAAAACTAATGACTCCACCAATTCCACCAACAATCACCCCGATTATCGTGTAGGATACAACACGACCTGAGTTATAAAGTAGACTTGGTAAAATCGTTGATTTCTTGTCATCTTCTTCAAAAGACATACATTGAGATAGATTGATCCCTCCACACATCGCCATACAATGGAATGAAGTAAGAAAGCCAACTACTAAAAGAATACCAAATCCCATGGTTTGATCTACTTCTGGAATGAAATCAAAGCCGATAGTATTTTTAATTAAAAGATAGCCACCAATAAGAAGGAGTGCCATGTAGATCAAATCGCCTTTGTCACTTTTTTTATTTACTCCGTAGCCTTCTTTTTCTATTGCACTAACCAAGTCTTCAAACTTTACTAAGTCTTCATCATATTTAACCAATGCGAAGGCATCTTGATAAGATACCTTTACGTATGTTACCCCAGTACTATTTCTTAGTACTCTCGTTATGGTTTTTTCACAACTATTACAAGTCATTCCTGATATGTTAAAACTCTTTTCAACTATTTTCATAATACACCTACTTATCTCAGATAAATCTATTCTACTAAAAATTTATGGATTTTTTGTGTATTTATTAAATTTTATCCCACTCTTTAATTTCTTCATCATTAATATAGATCTTATATTCATCAACATCATCAATCGATGCAATATAATATGTATTTTCAAAACCTTCGTAAAGGAAAGTTATTTCTTCAAAGGTAGAATTTTCACTATCTTTTATCGTAAAAGGACTAGGATCCCAAAGACACTTACTTACCACCACTAAATCAGCACCGTTTTTTTCTTGAAAATGCCAGATCACTTGATGTTCAGTAATTGCTTGTTTAGATATTGTTTTTGAGGGTACTTTATATCCTTCCTCATCTGCATAAACGTAATCAACGAATATCGGATTATCTTCTGGTTGATAAAAATATACTGTGAATTGATCAAATGTTACTTTATGTAAAACTTCTGTTACTTTTCGATTTGCTTCGATTGCTTGAGAATCACTTTCATATCTTTTATTAACTTTTATATATCGATAAGTTATGAAACTTAATATAAATAAAATAATGATTATTATATACTTTAAATGTTTTTTATAATTCATCAAAATCACTCCCTAAATTATGTAGTTTTATAATATAATAAAATGAGCAACTATTCAAGTATAAAATATTGACAACTCAACTGACTGGTAGAATTACTTGTTATAGTTTATAATTTTAATAATTTTAAATTTAGAGGTAAAAATGAACAACAAAATAGTTGTATTGTATGGAGAGATTTAACGGTACCAAACGCAGAAGTTATTAATGACTTTTATAGTAAGGTGATTGGTTGGCAAAGTCAAAAACATGTTATGGGTGATTATTTTGACTTTGATAGCTTTAATATCTTATCAAGAATAATAACAAATAGAAAATGAAAAAGAATTAGTAAAACACTAATTCTTTTCTCACTAAATTTTGAGCTAATATTAAATATATATACATATTTTCATATATTAATAATATTTACTTCTTTATTTGTAGCATCAAGTTCTACAATAGAACCAATTGGTAAAGTCATCATTGGATGTGTATGACAACAATCAAAATCAGCTAGTATGGGTATAAATCTATCCCCTAATACTTCAAGTAGAATTTCATATGGTTTTCTACCGGTTTTTTGATCATTAAATAACTCATGCTTTCCCAAGATTATTCCAGCTACTTGATCTAAGATCCCGCTAACTTTTAATAATGAAAAGCTTCTTTCGATTGTAGCAGCATCTTTTAGTGAATCCTCAATAAACAAAATATCCCCGGTCTTTATTTCAGGCATATATTCACTAAACCAAATACCTTGCATTGTATTTAAGTTCCCACCGATTAATCTCCCTTTAACAATTCCTTCACGCACAGTGATCCATTTGTTTTCCCTTAATTCTTTACTTCGATCCTGTATTTCCCAATTAATATATTCATCTGTCCATAATTTTGGTGCTTTTAATGGTTGTGGAAATTCTATTGTATCAATCGTAATTTCTTTAAAATAATTGTATGTCCATTCAACAAATGGTTGTAATTCACCGAATGATGCCACTAACGCAGGTCCATAAAATGTACTAATCCCTGTTTTAGTATAAATAGCTAGTAGGATTGCCGTCACATCCGAGTAGCCAATCATGATCTTAGGATTTTTCTTAAATGCCTCATAATCGATATATGGTAAGAGTGAATTCGAATTCATCCCTCCAATTGTCGACATGATACATTTAACTTGTGGATTTCTAATTAAAGCATTAAGCTCTTCTGCTCTTTCTTTGATAGTTCCAGAGCGATAAAAATCACTTTTACCAGTTAAGTTTCCTTCAAGAATTTTAAAGCCTTTACTCTCTAGATATTTCTTCGCTCTTTCGTATCTCTTTGGACATGAATAAGTTATTGGTGACGATGGTGAATAAATGCCTATTGTATCTCCTACAATTAATTTCATGTTGATCCTCCCATATTACCTGATCTTTTATAAATCAAAAAGTGTTGATTGTTTATCTTCATATGTAGATATATATGTAAATATTTCGTTTATATCAGTCATGATATTATTTTCTCTACATATTTTTAAAAATAATTTATATAATTTATCATTATTTAAACTATGTACTTCGTAGCTATTACCATATAGTTTTATATATTTATCTTTAAGTCCAGGAAAATGTCGATCTAACTTTTGATAATAATATTCGCGATTTCCTTCCCTTAATGTTAGACCAATCCCAAAACATAAAATGTACTTTACTTTGGCTTCGATACAATAATTTAATAATTTTAGTAAATTATCTTCATTATCATTGATAAATGGTAAAATTGGACCTAACCAAACTCCTGTCGCAATGTTATTTTTATTTAAGACTTTTAAAGCATTCACTCTAAGCGAAGTAGTGGCTACATGAGGTTCTAGTATCTTACATAAATCATCATTTGCAGTTGTTAGAGTAAAACTGACAACTACTTTTGACTTTTCGTTGATTTTCTTTAGTAAATCTAAATCTCTTATTACTAAGTTAGATTTAGTTAATAGATGTACACCCTGTCCATACTTATTAACAACTTCTAACATTTTTTGAGTCATACAGAGTTTACTTTCAATATGCATATAGGGATCAGACATTGAACCTGTTCCGATCATTACTTTTCTACGTTTTTTACTTAATTCTACTTCTAATAATTCTATCGCATTTTCCTTTACAGCAATATCTTCGAATTCATGATTAATTTGATAACATTTACTTCTTGAATCACAATAAATACAACCATGTGTACAGCCACGATAGATATTTAGTCCATTTTTATTTGAAAGTATATTTTTAGCAGTTATATAATGCATCATTTCACCACCTAAGTAAAAATCCTTTTAGTTCATTATAAACTAAAGGATATAATAATTCTATAATTTATTACTCATTTTACATTGACAGGCATAGTAAATTCAGAATATATTATGTCTGTAATAGAATGATAAGGGAAGAAAAATTTTTGAATATATCTAGTGATGCAATTAGAGTTTACATTGATGTCATTGTTTTAGGTCTATTAATACTATAGATTGATATTTCCCATTAATGATGAACCACTTTTTTTCTATTATCAAGAAATAGAATTACCAAGTAGCTACTCCATGGATGAATTTTGGGGAAATGACTTTTTTAGAGAAGAAAAGATAAAAAATGATACTTGTATATTAGATAAAGAGTTAGATGAAATATCATCTAACTCTTTATCTAATTATTTTTATTTTTATTTAAACAACAATGTTTATACTTTTTTCCACTACCACAAGGACATGGATCATTTCGTCCATTTTTATCAAATTTTATTAGTTTTGCATTTGTTAAAGTTTCTGATTTTATCGTTAAAAATTTTTTCAATTCAAATGGTGAGTAACCTTTAAGACTCCATTGTTTTGTATTATTATATAATTGTTGTAAGTGCGGTAAAATTTCATTAACTTCACTCATATCTTTAATGACTATAGTATCGATAATCATTTGAAGTAATTCATTTTGACCACTATTAGTTTTTATTTTATTCATTAATTCAGCCGCTAATTGGTGAGCTTTTTTAACTGGTAGATTAAATCTAATACATACAAATTCCATAAATTTTTTAAAATAGGGATTATCCTCAACATATCCATTAATAGAGGCATCAAGAATAGTTGCTTTATCAAATGGATAATACTCAATATCGGGTCTACCTTTTTGCATTGTGATAAGACGACTTAGTTGATTTTCGATAAAATGAAGACCAATATAATTATCTAAAGTACCCAAATCATTATAATCTAATTGATTTTCAATAATTTTTAATACACTTTGTGGTTCAAAAGTTGAGTTTGTAAACTTATTAAGTTTATTTGTAAATGTTAAAACATCAATAGCTCCATATAATTTAGTTATGCCTTTTGCGTACTCAAGAATTAGTGTATTTTCTTTTACTTTCTTTTCAAGTGCATTAAAATTAATATTATCCAAGTGTTGTTTAATTTCTATTGGAATATAGTAAATCGGTTTATTATCAATTAGACATGGGAACATTAGACAACGTTTTAAAAAGAAATAAATTTTCGTAAAATGCAACTCACTATAATATTTATTTTCTGACTTAAGAAATTCTTTAAGAAAATAATATTGTTTTTCAGTCATAAATCCTAAGATATCATCTAGATGATTTATTATTTCTATACTAAGAATATCTACTATTTGCGTTTTATTTAATTGACTTAATCCTTTAATATTATATAGTTTTCTAATATCATTTAGATCTTCTTTAGTAAATTGTGATAGCATATCAACTAAATGATCTTCATAATAAAAGGAAAATAAATCGTTATATTCTTCTTGTGTCATAATTATACCTCATTTTTATATTAATTTTTTAATCAACTTGTTTAATATACTTACTTTAATTTTTAACGATATATATAGAAAAAAGCGAGATATATCTCGCGTTAATGACATAACAAAAAATGCTAATAGCTAATATATACCAAAAGAATTATAACATTTATATCACAAAGTTACAAGTGGTTTATCATTTGATTTAGGTTCGCTACTACCACAAATGATTCTGTGAATTGTTGGTGAAGTTTTGATGGAATTATATTCGTTTTTTTTCTAAGTTAATTATAATGCAATAACAATATTTATAAAGATATTTTTCATTCGACAAAAAAACAGTGAATTTTAATTAAATTCACTGTTTATATTTAAATAATTTTAAACTAAATTATAATGCGTTAAAATATCCATGATTCCTTGTTTAGTAAAGAATGTTGTGTTGTCTTGATTTTCATAGAAAGTATCATTTACAGAGTACATTGGATCCAAATCAATCATTTCTTCTAGTTCTACTGTTACACTATTTCTTACAATCATTGAATCTAAGGCAATACTTCTATCAGTATCAGGTAAGTTGTAAATAGTTGAGATATTAAATGTTATAGTTGTAAAGTTATCTGATGCTAATACATCAGCAACTTTTATAAAGGCTTTTATTTCGTCTTTAATAGTAATACTAGTCATATTATAAACATTTTCTTGTGCAAGATTTGGTATCTTTGTATTAATATATGAATTTCCTTTTAACATATTATCTATTGTAACATGGACTGAACCACTCTCAAGAACTGTACTTAAGTCGGAGTCACTCATTGTTGTAATAACGGAAGCATTCATTCCTCCATTAAAGTCATCGACTGATAAAATTTGCATCGATCTTAATATTGCTTTTAATTCTATCTTTTCAATATGCTTTTCTATTAAATCTCCTACCATTATTTCATTTCTAAAATACAGTGGGATCAGTAGTGAGTTACTACCATTAACTGCAAAGTCATCTAAAGCATTATCCAAAATGAGATCAGAAATGGTAGCTTGAACAGATGCTGATGCAAGTAAAGTATCAAAATCAGCATTGAATACATTAACTGGATTTATATCGATTGCGTTAAAATTTGTAAAACCAAGCAATTCAAGCGCTATAAATATTGAATTCATTTCATCAATATCAATATAGGTCACATCACTCATCTCAATACGGATCAATTCCGAATTGTTTATATTTACGTTAGGAACAATTAATTTACCATTAGTTTCACTTAACATTTTATTTGATATCGTTGCTTGAATGGATGATGATAACAATAAGACTTCACGATTAGTAAAGAATTTACTAGAGTCAATAGAAGTACCAAAACTACTTAAATCCGTATATCCCATCGCAACTAAAGCATTGATTATAGACTTTATTTCATTCTTAATGATATAATTTATCGCATTTACTTCAAATTGAATTTTATTTTCCTGACCTTCACCTAATTGTGTATACATTGGTACAATAAGTACGGAATCTTCTAAATCTATAAGTTTTTTTGAAATTGTCGCATGTATTGAAGCCGAATTTAATAAAGTCGTTTGTTTAATGTCATCATTAAAATCACCTAAGTTGAATGTTCCCGTAAAATTGTTTATATCATTTATATTAAATATTTCTAGTGATTCAATGAGCGCATGTATTTCACTTTTAGCAACATATTC
>JARDZP010000083.1 GCA_029240795.1 Haloplasmataceae bacterium
AATTTGAATTACCAATTTCCTTAAAAGATGCGTATTATGAATATAGATATGGGATTTTTGCATAGGTTCATCAACACTTAAGTTGAAAAGAACGAAAAAAATAAAGAACTATATAATTTTCTTAACAATGTAGATCATATTCACAAAATTAGCAAAAATATATCCATTGTATATTTAATATTGGGAGTATTAATAATAATTTATAGTTTATCTAAAATCGCCTTAAATATATATTTAAAAGTTAGTTCTTCTAAACTAGTTTTAGATATATCTGAATTATCAAAAATTTATTCAAATAATAAAGAAGTTTTTTCATATGTAATATTAATATTTATCGGAGTTTATGTTATATATAAATCATTAAAGGGTATAAAATACTTTAAAAAATAGTTATGTTCAAGACAAGTACTGATAGAATAGACTATTTTACATCAAAGTGACTTATGAGTACTTTTAAACATCGACATAAGAATTTAAAACTCATTAAAATTGTTATTTCTATTAAAATCTTTATGCACGCACCTTAAATAGCATCAGTCTTTAACTTGAACAAAACATAAAAAATAATGAATGAGATAATTAAGCGATTATATTTTAACTGTATTAAATCAACTAAAAGAAAAGAGAAAGAATTTTAGATATAACTCGCCCTACTGAGCATGTGGAATGCGTAGTATCTATGGTATATGAAGTAAAATAGAGATATAAGTGAAAAAGGGTACTGTTTGACAGTTATAAATAGAACTGTGGTTATAACTAAGGAGTTTGGTTGTTACAAAAAAGGGTAACTATTTACCGTGTCTTACTCGATTTTACTTGTTACTGGTCATGCATTAGGTCAAGGTTATTATTATATTGATTATAGGATATTACATTATACTGATTATCATAAAAGAAATTCAGATGTAGAAGTTCTCAAACTATAAATTAAATGTAATGTAAAATAGTTGTTGGAGCGATTTATTCCTATTTAACGAGTTAAACAAATTGTAATCTAACTTTATTTAAATAGATTATAGAAAATTCCACGTAATCGCTATAAATATAATCTATAAGAGGATTTGAAATTTAATAAATTATGGAGTTTGGAGGTTCGTCTTATGAAAAATAGTTAAATTCCAATTTATCTTTATAAGATTTAATTATGCTATTTAAATTGATTTGTGATTATTAAATCTTTTAATTGAAATTACTTCGATGATTTTGGAGAAGTATTACTAACTTATAAACCTTCATCTTGGCAATTACTTAAATATGCTCTTAAAATAGCGATATGGGTGCTATTAATATTTAATTTGCGTTTTATATATTACTAGCACTTTTTGGACAGATGTACTGGACTGAAATGTATCTTTTTGTGGTATAAGTTTATTTACTTTAATTATTGCAATAATTGCTGGTTTTAAGGTAAATACAATTTTGAATTAGTGGTACAGTATGATTTAAAACTGACCAAACGATGGTTGTATTAGAAAAAATTGTTTTATGAAGTTGATGGATCGAGAATATTACAAGATGCAAGGAAAGTATCAGCAGAAATTGCAAAAGCACATGCAGAAAGTGAATTTGAAAAATATAGAATTATTCAAGATAGATTATATGAAAGTGATTTTGATAGATTTTTGCATTTAGAACATGAGGTAAAGGGAGATAAATAGGTCTCATAATCAATGTGTAATTAAATTTTATATTACTAATTTAATAATAAATATATAGTCGCGTCTAACGGGGTGGAGGTAATGTTATGATTAAGTTATTTATTCCAAAAAAGAATATACAATATAATAACCATCGAGATGTTCTTGATGAAAAGGATAATTTAGTATATCGAAATAGAGGAAACTTTTTTCAAACTAAAATTAAGCTATTAAATCGAGATGACACAATTATTTATGAAGCGCGAATGGCTTGGAGCCTAAAAAGGAGATATGACATTTTCAAAAATGGTGAAAAGGTTAGTTACATAATAGCACAATCGATTTTCAATTCATATAATTACAATATCGTTTCATTCTTAGAAAACTTGGGTGTAGTCGGAAGTATAACACGAAGTGAATTTCGAATCTTCAAAGATGATCAAGTAGTATTGTCGATCTCAAAAGATGTTGAGAAAAAGTATTATCGAATTATTGATATAGATGAACTCCATACTGAATTTCTATTAATGCTAATGTTTACTTTAATTGTAGCTGCAGACACTATTGATACACTTTAAAGGGAAAAAATGATAAATACAACATGTTTTTAGAAATTGACTTTATTCACATGTCAAAGCTTTTTGTTAAGTCGATATGTTCCCCCATACCTCGATTTCCGAGAAAACAGTCAAATAGTCGCGTGATATGTTTCCTCATACTAGCTTTTTATAAATCGGCTTATGACATCTATTCTATCCTCTCGAGCCATGTTGAGACGGTAGTATTGATGTCAAGAAAGTAAAAATATATAAAAGTGTCTATAAATAAAAAGGTTTCCTAACATAAGGTATATCTCGCGGTAATTTGACCGGAGGTCCAATATAGGAAAACCCTTTTTTTGTTTAAGGAAACATATCAACCGCCATTGAAGTGGTAGGGTTGAGTTGACAAGATAGATGTCAATATACAATGGCGTTTTGGAGTAAAAAAAAACATCAGGCTAAAGGTATGATATGCTCCTTTCTGGGGAGACAAGTTAAATTTAAAAACTTGTTTTCTTATGAAAGGAGTATTTTTAATTGCTCTAATATTTTTGATAAATCATAAGCTTTTAAGCATAATAATAGTAGGTTTTTAATTCGCTTTATTGATTTTATTTAATTATTGAATAGAAATTTATACAAGTAATTAAAAACTCAATGAGTAATTATTAAGCCAAATAATGATAGTATCCGTCTCAATTGAAAATGAAACTTAATCAAATAAAAGAAAGGAAAAAGTTCAATGAAAAAATGGAAATGTAAAGTATGTGGTTATGTTCATACAGATAATGAACTCCCAGATGAATGTCCTATATGCAAAGCAGCCAAAAGTGAATTTGAATTAGTCGATGAAGTAACAGGTATAGATACATCTAAAAAACTAACTAGACAACGATGTAAGGTATGTGGATACATTCATGAAGGAGATGAACCTTTGGGTGAATGCCCTATTTGCGGAGCAGCAGCTGATATGTTCGAAAAGGTTGAAATAAGCAAAGTAGAAAAATATAATCAACTTGGTGCATATGGACCAAATGGTAAAAAACTTTGGCAATGTAATGTTTGTCTTTATATTTACGAAGGAGATGAAGCTCCATATTTATGTCCACGATGCTGGGCTCCTCAAGATTATTTTATGGACCTATCAGATCCAAAACCAATTCCAGACCCATATAAGCCAAATACAACCGATGAACTTAAAGCAGATATCATAGTCGTAGGTACCGGTGCTGCAGCATTTAGTGCTGCAATTACTGCCGTTAATGAGGGGAATTCTGTTATTATGTTAGAAAAAAGTGGTATCATTGGAGGTACTACAAGAAGATCTGGTGGTGGATTCTGGACCCCTATGAATCGTCATCAAAAGAACAAGGGCATACAAGATAATATAGATGATGCTATGCGTTATATGTGTCGTCAATCTTATCCTCAGTTATATTATGAGAATGCTGATCGATACGGGCTTCCTGAACATGAATATAGTCTAATTGAAGCTTTTTGTAAAAACGCCAATTCCACAGTAGAATATTTAGAAGAACTTGGTGTTTTTAAGACTATTGAAGATGTAAACTGGTTAGGAACTAACTCAGTTGATTATCAAAGTAACCTTTTAGAAAATAAAGGAATCCGAGGTAGAATTCTTTTTCCTCAAACTGATGAAGGCACAACGGGATTTGGCGTGGTACTTACAGAAAACTTTAAAAAATTCGCTAAACAACATGGTATCCCTGTAAATACACATCATGAAGTTATCAAAATTTTAAAAACTAGTGATAATCGAGTAAATGGTCTTGAAGTAGTTGCTGACCAAAAGGTTAAAATTTATAATGCAAATAAAGGAATAATTTTCTGCTCTGGTGGATATACACATAATGCAGAAATGCTTCGAAATTTCCAAAGAGGGCCAGTTTATGGTGGGTGTGCTTCACCTGAATGTGAGGGAGATTTTATTTCTATGGCTTCACAAATTGGTGCAAAACTTGGAAATATGCAAGGTGCATTTCGTGCACAGTGCTTGTTTGAAAATGAACTTTCTAATCCTAATTCAGCTAATAACTGTTTCTTTATTGCTGGGGATAGTGTATTCCAAGTCAATAAATATGGAAAACGTGTATTAAATGAAAAAAGAAACTATAATGACCGTGGTATGGTACATTTTGTTTGGGATCAAAATAAGGCAGAATGGACTAATCAATTTCTTTTCTTAATTGCAGATCGAAGAACAGTGGAATATTGGGAGGGCTTTCCACCTTATGCTACAACAGGGCTAGATTTACAATATTTAATAAAAGGAAATACTTTGGATGAACTGTCTAAAAATATTGAAAAACGTCTTGAAAGTCTAATTCCACATATCGGTAGTTTCAGGTTAGATGAATCCTTTACAACTGGGTTAAAAGAAACATTACAACGTTTTAATGAGTTTGCTAAAACTGGAAAAGACCTTGATTTCCATCGTGGAGATTATGAATATGATAGGGAATGGGCATCAATCAGACCTACTAAACAAGGAGTAAATTGGCCAGAAGATATAAATAAAAACTACACTATGTATCCTCTTTCTACAACAGGACCATATTATGCAGCAATTTTAGCATCCAGTACACTTGATACTAATGGTGGACCGGTAGTGAATAATCACGGACAAGTACTTGACTGGAACAATGAACCGATTCTCGGTCTTTATGGAGCTGGAAACTGTATAGCAGCTCCAAGTGCGAATGCTTACTGGGGTGGAGGCGGAACTATTAGTCCTGCTTTAGTTTACGGTTATCTTGCAGCAAAACATGCGACAAATGAATTTGGCACAAATAGGTAAAGTGTAAAAATAATATAATCTTGATTGTAGAAGAAAATAAGGATGTTATAATACTCACAAAGGAGTTAGCAGGAAGAAAACTGTTGAATTGAAAAAAGGTGAAACATTTTATTAGTGTACATGCGGAAGAAGTTCCAATCAACCTTTTTGTGATGGATCACATAAAGGAAAATCTTTTACGCCATTAAAATTTTCAGCTGATAAAGAAGAAACAGCATATCTATGCGCATGTAAGCAAACTAAAAATCCTCCATATTGTGATGGGTCGCATAATAACCTATATAACGATTAAGCTATAAATCATTATAATTTGTTAGATTTAAAAATTGTACTCTTGAATTTGAAAGGAGTACAATTTTTTACTATGCGGAAAACTTTTTAGTTTTTTGCTAATAAATCCGATTAGTTAACTACACTTTTGCGTATCAATCGGCACTCGACTACACATGTTGAGATGGTTTGTATCTGTAGAGAAAATTATTATAGAAACACTTGAAAATGGCTTGTGCTGTACTTAGTTGAAAGTATAACTCTTGAAGACATATTCATAGATGCTTTGAATAATGCGTACATGATACGACTGATAAAAAGGTTAGGGAACTGGAATTAGAACTCGAAGTGGTGACCTTGAGCGAAACTAATAAATTTATTTAGCTAATGATATGTTCTAAAGACGACGTTTTTCTAAAAAATCACTAAAAAACCAATTGATATGTTACGCATACTAGCTTTTTCTCAATCGGTTCATAACTTTAATTCCTTCAACTCGAGCCATGTTGAGAGTGTCGTTTACCCAGTTAGAAAGTAATTAAGATATAATTTTAAAATTATTTGTAAAGGTATGTATACATATTCCCTCAAACAAGAATAGTTGAGGGAATATTTTTGTAAGGGGGTCTATTGGATACGCAAAAATAAGATATTTGCGTAATTATATAGTGTTCTACGTAAAAGTTTTGAAATAGTTTTTAAACGCCCCATATAATAAATATTGACTAAAGAGTCTTTAAATAGTAAGAAAAATGTAATTTATGATATTGCAATTATATGAGGTGAATTTAAATAGTAATTTATAACTTAATCATATATCCTGACTACTTTGTATAATATTTATGTACAGTAGATAATATTATTTTTGTACCCAAAACACTCTTTATAAATTTAAAAAAACATAATGCGGGTTAATTTATTCCGATAATCAATTAATGAGATTTTAATAAGTGAAAGGATAAAGTGAATATGGCTTCAAACAAGGAAATACAAGAATATGTAAAGTTCACGTTTGGATATATGCCTAAAACATGCTGGATAGCACATTCCAAAGAAGCAAATGGTAGTAGCTAAATGATCAATCATGGATACGTGAATAAATTTTTTTTCATTGTAGACCACTATTAATATGTGTATTAATATCCTATGCTTACATAAAAAGAAACTTTTAATATTAAATTTTGAGTTAATTTATATTATTTTTTTACAAAGTACTAATTTATTTGTATAATAAAACTGTAAGGTTATGTTAAAAATAAATATTGATATATATTCAAAGAGTATAGAAATATGAAGGAGTGTTCAAAATGGAAAAAGTAATCCCGTTCTTAATGTTTCAAGATGGTAAAGCTGAAAAAGCAATGAACTTTTATACCTCACTGATTGATGATTCAAAAATTACAAGCATAGTTCGATATGGTGCTAATGAAAGTGGAGATGAAGGGACTATTATGCAAGCCACTTTTATCTTAAAAGGACAAGAATTTATGTGTATTGATAGTAATGTTAAACATGAGTTCACTTTTACACCATCGTTCTCAATTTATGTTACTTGCAATACTGAAGATGAAATTCAGAACTTGTATCAAAGACTTAATGAAGGCGGACAAGCACTTATGCCTTTAGATAATTATGGTTTTAGCAAAAAGTTTGGTTGGGTAAATGATCGCTTTGGAGTTTCGTGGCAACTAAATCTTCTGAAATAGATTCATGAATTTTTTATAATATGTGGGAAGCATTTAACTTAATGAGTGGGAATAATTTTGTATCATTTATTACAAAAGATATAAAGTGTATATGTTCCCACATACCTCGATTTTCGCAAAAATAGCCAAAAAAGGAATTGATATGTTTCCATATACTAGCTTTTCATAAATCACGATATGACATCTATTCTATCCTCACGAGCTATGTTGAGACTGTAACCTACTGAATTCGATAGATTTAGAAAAGAAATTATAATTGAATAAATTAACTAAAAAACGTAAAGAATTTCTACAGGAATTTCTCTACGTTTTTATTCAATAATTAATTTATTTTTTCATATGTTTCCTAATTTCTAATCTATAAGTTGTTCCATCTATATCTTTCGTATAATAGATTCCATCCATATAGTGTGCAGTAATCATCACTATATTAACCAGCTCATGTTCATGAATCACTTGATGATTAGGATCCTTGATGGTTACTCTTGTTTTCCCATCTTCAACCGTCCAAATAATGATATATCCATTACTGATAATGTCAATACGACTGCGATCACCTACAATACTGATAAAAGGTGATGATCCTTCATAATGATCAAACACAATTTCATCGTTAAGAGTTGCGCCCTCATCATTAATCGTCGTCATTTTAACCCTGTCTTCATTAGTTAAATAGGTGATAATCATTTCACCAAGTACTTCTGTTACTTCATAGATTTTTTTTTCGTTTAATGAAATAGTTTTTTCCGATTTTAAACCGGTATTTATCTCAATCTTTGTAATGGTTAATACTTGATTAATAATTTTTACATAATAGACAAAATTGTCCTTAATTTTAAAATGATAAACGAGACATTTAGTTTCTTCTTGCCACTCTTTTTGACCGGTATTAGAAAGTTTGATAAAAGTTGGTTGTGAACCAGAATTGATAACAGTGAGAATAAATCCTCCATCATGGATTTCATCTACTTTGAAGTAATCATTATAAAATTTATTTTCTAAATTTGCATCCATGATCGGTGTTTGCCAGTCGATGGAACCTGTTTTATTCTTTTTCACTGCGACTAATTGATTTTCCTTATTTTCGACTAAGTATAAAACACTTCCATCTTGGAGTTCTAACGCTTCTTCAACACTTTCGATTGCATCACTGGTATCAATCGTTTGACCATCAACATTGAAAGTTACGAGTTTTCTGTCAAATCTCGATCTTTCTACCGCAAATATGAGCTGATTGTTGATTATTACTTCTTCTAGTGGTTTTGACCAGTTCACATTATTTTTATAATCGATTTTATAAAATTGATGGTTTGTCCTTTCAAATAAGTACATAAAATCGTCTTCAAAATACAAGTGAGAAACATAATTCACTTTTCTACTCCATAGTTCGTGGCCATCTTCATCAAGGGCGACATAATACTCATCAAAATCTACTTGTTTTGAAAAAATCATATGTTCCCCATTTAATAAAGAAAACGCACCTTGTTCCTCCCAAATTATTTGATTATTTTCATCTAACATCCACACTACTAAGCCGTTTAAAACCAACAGTTTCTTTTCATCTTGATATTGAAATAGTAGATAACCTCTTTTATAATGATCATATTTTTTTACCCATTGTGAGACTCCATTAAAATCATATACAGTATAAGTAGACTCGGCCTTTGGCATAAAGACTTCCTCTAGGAATATATAATGTTGATCATCGATTGGTATTAATTGATAATCATGGTATAATTCTTTTTTTATTTCTTGATTCCATAACTCTTCTCCGCGTTCATTAAAGCCTATAAATTGAAAGTGCGTTTCTTTGAAAATTAATTGCACCTTACGTCCATCTTTATTTTCAATCGTTTCGAAACCAAAAACCATTTCATCCGGTAATGGTGCCTTTTTTAAAGTTAATAACTCTGTATCGATTTCAACTTTACTTTCATGAGAACCCGTTGTTGTTGTTACTTTTGTCATTTCTCCAGTTGTTTTACATCCAACTAAAAAGATAAAAAACAAAAGTATAATAAACTTTTTCATTATATCCCTCCCAAAATCATTTTACCAATTATTGGTCATAAAAACAACGTTAATTAAAATATAAATTTTGTTACAGTATAACGTTAAATGAGTGTAATATCACGATTATATTGTTCAGTTTAGATTAGTTATCTATGAAAAAAATAGGAAATTCCTAAGTAAAAGCGTGAAGAAATTCCTGTAGAAAAACTTTTGCTTTTTATTTTATTTCGCTTAATTCAACTTAAGTGTTGATATTTTATTATTGTTACATCTATATTGTAATAAACCACTTTATAATTAATATATAAAGTGAGGTTGTTAGTATG
>JARDZP010000014.1 GCA_029240795.1 Haloplasmataceae bacterium
TCTCGTCTGGACCGCCAGTCTGGTTCGGTAGCTCAGTCGGTAGAGCAAAGGACTGAAAATCCTTGTGTCGGCGGTTCGATTCCGCCCCGAACCACCATAATTTAAACTGCGGGCGTAGTTTAATGGTAGAACCTCAGCCTTCCAAGCTGATTGTGAGAGTTCGATTCTCTTCGCCCGCTCCATGAAGAATATGTTTTATTGGGTATTAACTTTGGTTAATACTTTTTTATTTATTGTTTTATTGCCATTTTTTGTTAGTTTATAGTTTATAAAATTATGTAATTAAAATCAATTTTATGTTATAATATTAATAACATGTTTGTGGTGGTGAGCAAATTGCTTGAATTAGATATATATTTTATTAATGTTGCTTTAGATTTTTTTGTAAAAGCTTTAGATTTTATATTCTTATTTTTGATAATATATTCTACTCTTAAAATTTTAACTTTTTCATCAAGAATAATTAATATTATTAAAGGTATGTTATACCTTTTAATTATTTATTTCTTCTCAAATTTGCTAGATTTATATATTATGAATTTAGTTTTTAATTCCTTTATTGAATTTTGGCCAGTATTAATTGTTATTATTTTTACTCCTGAAATAAGAATGATATTAGAACGAGTAGGTAGAAACTACGCTGGTAATAAAACAATTAATGTAGAAAAAGTTGGAAAAGATTATATTATTGAAGAATTAATAAAAACTACAGAATATTTATCAAAGCGAAGAATTGGTTCCTTAATTGCGATTGAACGTAATGAGTCTTTAGAAGATTTTATTAAGGAATCTACTCCATATAAAATTAGGGTATCGAGTGAAGTTTTAACCACTATATTTATCCCGAGTACACCAGTGCATGATGGTGCTGTCATTATTCGTGGTGAAAATATAATGTGTGCTAGAGCCGTTTTACCTAATTGTAAAAATGAAGAGAAACTTCCTCCTAAAGTAGGAACTAGACATCGTGCTGCCCTAGGATTAAGCGAACAAACCGATGCTATTACAATTGTCGTATCAGAAGAGACTGGAAATTTATCTGTTGCTATGAATGGTAAATTAGACTATGGTATTACTAAAGAAAGTTTAAGACTTTATTTAGACAAATATATTATTACCAAGCCAACTAAGGACTAGGAGGGTACTATGGGAAATAAGTTCGTTAATGTATTAGTAAATATGGTAAAAATGCCATATATATTTTCCTTATATTTACTAATCATGTTTTTTTCTTTATTTGTTCCTTCTAAAATTATTTCTAAAATAATTAATATTGAGTTTGTGGAAAATAACATTAACTTCTTTTTTAATAATAGTTTCTACCTTAAATTTATAGCTTTAATCATTACCGTTATAATATATATATACAATTAACTGGAGGTAAACTGAATGAAAAAATATTTTGGAACTGATGGTATTAGGGGAGTAGCTAATTTAACATTAACACCCGAACTTAGTTTTAAATTAGGTAGAGTACTAGGTCATGTACTAAAGAATAATAATAATAATGTTAATATATTAATAGGAAGAGATACAAGAATTTCCGGAGAATTATTAGAACATGCTTTAATATCTGGATTGTTGTCAATTGGAGCTCATGTAATGCGTTTAGGAGTAGTATCTACACCAGCTGTAGCATATTTAACAAAATCTTTAAATGCATCAGCAGGGATAATGATTTCTGCATCACATAATCCATATCCTGACAATGGAATTAAAATATTTGGTTCAAATGGATATAAATTAACTGATGAAGTAGAAATTGAAATCGAACGCTTAATTGATAGCGAAGACACATTAGAAAGAGTAATAAATGAAAAAGTTGGTGTTGTTGAAAACTATTTCGAAGGATTACATAAATATTTAGCTTTTTTACAAAAGACTGTAAACAATTCTTTCGAAAATCTTAAAATCGCAATTGATTGCGCTAATGGTGCTACATCTAATCTCGCTCCACATTTATTTGTTAATTTAGGTGCAGAAGTATTGTTAATTAATAATACTCCAAATGGTACAAATATTAATGTAAATTGTGGTTCCACTCATATTTCTTCATTACAAAAATTTGTTTTAGAAAAAGGTGCTGATTTAGGTCTCGCATTTGATGGTGATGGTGATCGATTAATTGTTGTTGATAATTTAGGTGAAGTTATCGATGGTGATTATTTATTATATATAATCGGAAAATATTTAAAAGAAACCGGAAAATTAAAACAAGATACTATTGTTACTACTGTTATGAGTAATATTGGATTTTTTAAAGCTATTTCGGATATTGGTATTCAGAGTGTTAAGACAAATGTTGGTGATCGATATGTCTTGGAAGAAATGTTAAAGAATGATTTCACTTTAGGTGGGGAACAATCAGGACACATTATCTATTTAGATTATTGTACAACAGGTGATGGATTGCTTACCGCAATACAGTTAATAAATATTCTAGTAGAGAAAAACCAAAAATTATCAGAATTAAAACAAGGCATGAAAACTTATCCACAAGTACTAAAAAATATTAATGTTAATGATAAACATGCTGTTTTAAAAAACGAAGAATTACTAATATTAATCAAAAGAATTGAAAATGATTTAGGAACAAATGGAAGAATTCTTGTAAGAGCTTCAGGAACTGAACAATTAGTTAGAGTTATGGTTGAAGCGGAAAATAATGAAATCTGTGAAAAGCATGCAAATGAAGTTATTGATTTTATTAAACAAATTTAATTATAAGTTAAGCAAGTATGAAAAAAATACTTGCTTTTTTTATTTATTTGTCAAAAATAATTTTTTTTTGAATATACTTAATTTGAGTAAGTAAAGGGTGAGATTATGTTTGAAATAAATAATATGAAAATAAATCTAAATATAACTGGAAGTGGTAAGCAAGATATAATTCTTCTTCATGGTTGGGGACACAGTATAGAAGCATTTAAACAAGTGCAATCACATCTCGAAAAAAACTTCAAAATATATAGTGTTGACTTACCTGGTTTTGGAATGAGTGATAAACCTCCTTATCCTTTTAACACTGAAGATTATGCAAATGTAATTAATGATGTAATTAAACATTTTAGAATTAATAAACCAATAATAATTGGTCATTCATTTGGTGGTAGAGTATCGATAAAATATGTTTCCAAGTACAATAACATAAAAAAGTTAGTATTAATAGATAGTGCCGGAATTGTTAATAAAAAGACTTATAAATATTACATTAAGGTATATTACTTTAAATTATTAAAAAGAATATTTTCATTACCAATTCTAAAAAAATATAAAAACAAAGTATTAGGTAAACACGGTTCTAGTGATTATAAAAATGCTGATGAATTAATGAAAAAGATTCTTGTAAAAGTAGTAAGTGAGGACTTAAGGAATGATCTGTTAAATATAAAATGCCCAACTTTGTTAGTATGGGGAAGAAATGATACAGCAACTCCCTTAAGTGATGCGTATACAATGGAGAACTTATTAATTGATGCTGGTCTTGTAATAATAGAAAATGCTGGTCATTTTTCGTATTTAGAAAATTTAGGTTTATTTTTAAAAGTATTAGATTCTTTCTTTATAGATGATTTAAAAATGTAGGGAGGTAGGCTATGAGTGTGATTTATTATTTAACCCTAATTTTAACTTCTTTATTATATATTTATATAAGTATAAGAAGATATGTTCATAGTTGTTTTATTATGCAACTTGAACATTATAGTATAAATAAATTTTTTAAATGGTTGATGAACAATAAGGTAAATAAGAAACTTATATTACCAGTTATTTCTTCATTAATAAATATAATAATTGTATTTGCTTTTGATGTAAATTTATTTACCATATTTATTCAATTAATATTAGGATTACTAACTATACCTTATATAAAATATAAACATGAAAAAAAGAAATTTGTTTTAACAAACAGAGTTAAGAGAATTTTTGTAACAAGTATCGTTTTAATAGGGATCATTCTATCTTTAATCTACTTTATTATGAATAAGAGTGCCAATATGGGTATAATTTTATTTACAAGTTTATTAATTATTAATTTTTTAGTTTTTGATTTAATGTTACTTGCTTTTTTAACATTAATTCCGATTGAAAAATATATTCAAAATAAATTTATAAAACTTGCCAAAGCAAAACTCTTAACGAATAGTAAACTTAAAGTAGTTGCTATAACAGGTAGTTATGGTAAAACTTCAACTAAATTTGTCTTAAACGATATACTAAGTAAAGCATTTAACGTGTGCGTAACTCCTAACTCTTTTAATACACCAATGGGAGTAACAACAACTGTTAATAATAAATTAAGAAATATTGATGAAATATTTATTTGTGAGATGGGTGCCTGTAAAAAAGGAGAAATAAAAGAATTATGTGATATTGTAGATCCTAAAATAGGTATTTTAACAAGTATTGGTCCACAACATTTAGAATCTTTTGGTAGTATAAAAAATATCATTAATACTAAATTTGAACTAATTGAGTCATTGCCAAGTGAAGGTGCTGCTATACTTAATTATGACAATTACTACATTAGAAATTATCATATAAAAAATAATGTTCAAGTCTTAACATATGGTATTGAACAATCAAATGTTATGTATCAAGCGATAAATATTCATTATGGAACATTTGGTTCTACGTTTGAGGTAGTTTTCCCCAACAAGGATCGTTATTTATTTAAAACAAAATTATTAGGAAAACATAGTATCTATAATATTTTAGCCGGAATAGTTACTGCTGATTACTTTAAGTTAAATATGAAAATAGTTGCAACTACCATTGAACAATTAACAACTGTAGAACATCGATTGCAATTAATTAATTTTAAAAACTATAATATTATAGATGATTCTTTCAACGCAAACATTGAAGGAGTAAGCAATGCCATTGATATTTTGAATCATTTTGAAACAAAAAAGATTATCATAACACCAGGTATGATTGAACTTGGTCAATCACAATATGAACATAATTATTTTTTTGGGGAAAAGATTGCCGGGGTATGCGATTATATCGTGTTGGTTGGTAAAAATCAAACTAAACCTATTTTTAATGCTTTAAGTGATTCATTATATCCAGAAAATCAAATATTTGTTACCAATGATTTCAAAGAAGGTATGCAACATATTCTTAATACATTTAAAGAAAACTTTACAGTATTAATTGAAAATGATCTACCTGATAATTACAATGAAAATTAAAGAGGGTGAATTTAAACAATGAGTTTAAATATAGGTGTAGTATTTGGGGGAAAGTCAGTTGAGCATGAAGTATCGATTATTTCAGCCCTTCAAATGATTGAAAATATTGATAAAGAAGCGTTTGTTCCAATACCAATTTATTTATCAAAAAATAATGATTTCTATTATCATGAAGATATGGATAAAGTGGATTTTTTTAAGGATTTAAAATCTATTGAAAAGACTGCAAAAAAGGTAACTTATATTAAACAAAGTAATGGTGTGCAATTAATGGAAGTATCTAAAAAACAATTTAAAAGACTATTTGATTTAGATGTTATTTTTTTAGTAGTCCATGGAACTGGTTGTGAAGATGGAACATTATCTGCTTATTTTGAAATGTTAAACATTCCATACGTTGGAAGTAATATTTTATCATCTGCAATTAATCAAAATAAATGGAAAATGAAACAAATATTAGATAATAATCAAATTCCAACAGTTCGTTATTTTGGATTTTATGATCATGACTATTATCAAAACGAAGAGTATATTATTAATTCGTGTGAGGAAATTGGCTACCCATTAATAGTTAAACCAGCATCTTTAGGTTCTAGTGTTGGTATAACAAAATGTAAAGATAGAGATTCATTAAATCACGCTATTATTACCGCATTACAGTATGATATGGAAATAGTAGTTGAGGAATCAATTCAAAACTTGATGGAATTAAATTGTGCAGTATTAGGAAATTATGCAACACAAGTTGCATCTGCGGTAGAAAAAGTAATGCAAAAGGATGAAATTTTAAGTTATAAAGATAAATATTTAAGTGGGGATAGAAATACAAAAGGTATTGTGAATACGAATCGTGAATTACCTGCTAATATACCTGTAGAATTAAATTTTGAAGTACAATCATTGGCTAAACTAGTCTTTAAAATAATTGGAGGTAATGGTGTATCGCGAATTGATTTTTTATACGATAAAGATATAAATAAATTATATGTTAATGAAATAAACACAATTCCTGGTTCATTATCTTTTTATTTATGGCAAATAAACAATTTATCTTATAAAGAATTAATTAATAAATTAATTGAATTAGCAATTGAGAAATATCGAGAAAAGGAAACTAAGATATTCACATATGAGACTAATATTTTATCAATACCAATAAATTTTACTAAAGGAAAATTAAAATAATAAAAATCAAAAGAGGTATAGTATACGTACCTCTTTTGATTTTATTCTTTTTTACTAGTGGTAATTTTTTCTTGAGATTAACATTGACTATTATATATGTTACAATAATATTGAAGTGGAGGATTCAAAATGCGCAAATATAATAAGAAAATATTAACAGCATTAGTAGTTGCTTATAAAAAAGGAATTATTAATCGAAAACCTCTTAATCGGTGGCTAAATATTGATAAGATCTTTAATAGAATTATCAAGTATTTATGTTACCTTGTTTTATATTTATTTCTTTTTTTAATTTTTGATAGTAAAGCATTTATTTACTTTAAAATGGATGAAACAGTTATTATAAGTGGGTATATCATTGAAAAGTCTAAAATCGTATCTGGCTTTGTATTGGGTATTATGGCATTAAATTTTTATAAACTTATCGTATATTTGAATCAAGTATTTATTGTAAAAAAGGCAATGAAAATATATAATGGTGAAGAATTCAACATTGAACAATTAAATAATATTACTTATAAAATACATGTTTAGATATATTAAAAGTAAATAACCTTGTAAACAATTTTGTGTTTACAAGGTTATTTTTTATTTTGTGATTATCTTATCGATGAGTCCATATTTTAAGGCATCTTCAGCAAACATGAAATAATCACGTTCTGTATCACGCTCAATAACTTCAATAGGTTGATTAGTATTTTCAGAAAGAATTTGATTTAATTTTGATCTTATCTTGATAATTCTTTCAGCAGCAATTCTAATTTCGGTAGCTTGCCCTTGAGCTCCCCCTAGTGGTTGGTGGATCATGATTTCACTATTTGGAAGTGCATATCTTTTTCCTTTTGCTCCGCATGATAACAAAAATGCTCCCATTGATGCAGCCATACCTACACAGATTGTGCACACATCTGGTTTGATATAGTTCATTGTATCAAATATAGCCATTCCCGAAGTGATAGATCCACCTGGGCTATTAATATATATTTGGATGTCTTTTTCATTATCTTCACTAGCTAGAAACAGCAATTGTGCGATAATACTATTGGATACTTGATCATTTATTTCTCCACTAAGCATAATAATACGATCTTTTAGTAATCTTGAATATATATCATACGCTCTTTCACCTTTACCAGTTTGTTCAATGACAGTTGGTACTAAGTTCATAAAATGTCCTCCTTTTATTTCCAATTATTTAAATTCTAACATGAATGATACAAAACAACAAATGAAAAAAATGTAAAAAAAGCGAAAAAAATCAATAAAAGTTAAAATAAACATTTATTTATAAATGTTTTTAATAATATTGAGCAAAGTAGTTTACACTTATTATAACACTTATAAATTTCTGCAACCTAGTTGACATAAAAAATATAATTGATATAATTATCATAAAGGTATTTATAGGTGATATTATGAGTAGAGATTTAAGAGAGATAATTAAAAAAGTAGGAATCACACAACAAGAACTAGCAGATTATTTAGGAATTACAAGGCAATATTTAAATAACTATTTAGATGAATGTTTAGAAGAACCTAAACTTCCGCAAAAATATATTGAAAATATTATGTTTTTATTTGAAGTTAAAACGAGAGACGAACTTTTCGATGAAAATTTTAATCGAACTGCTAAGGTAATAAAAAGAAGAATAAGTGTAATAAAATCAACAAAAGAAAGTATTGATAATCTTTTTAATATTGAACATGAAAAGAAAATTGAATTATTTAAAATTGTTGAAAATTTTCAATATCTAGCTTCTCTCGATAAGGACTTACTAGAATCATTTGCGATATTATTAGAAAATATTGTAAAAGAACCTAATTATCAAGCATTAATAAGTTATGTTGGGAAGAAATACTTAATTATAGACTTTAATGATGAACGCTTCAATAATGACGCTATTAAAAGTAGAGAAGCTTTACTTCATAATATTTTAGATAAAAAAGAGTTTAATTTTAATGATTATAAAGATTTATATGAAGAATTTATAAATAGTACAAAGAAACAAGATAATATAGATATAGAGGCATTAAAACAATCATTAAGTGACTTGGGGTATAATAATTTATCACAAAAGGATGTAGTTGATCTGTTGAAAAAATATAATCAATTAAAAAATACTGAGAAAGAGTAATTTTGATAAATACTGCTTTAGTGATTGATTTTGATTGAAAAATATTTTTGAAAAAATGATAAAGCTAAATTTGATATTTTTGTACTTGATCATAATTGTTCGAATTCATAATTTTCGAAAAAAGACATTTTTCTTTGAAAGTAAAGTTTTCTAAAAATAAGAATAAATTACTCATCTATATTTAGATGTTTTTAAATAGAAAATCATATTTCTTGTTTATATTAATTATTATTTTGTCGCATATTGCGACAATTTTTTATTTGTAGTAAAATATAATTTAATACGATTAACTACAAATAAACATACCGCATAAAATAATTACTAGATTATAATTGTTGGAGGAAATATGGAATTACTAAAAAGTGTATATGAAAAAGTGTGTAAACAAAATCCTCATGAAGGTGAATTTTTACAAGCTGTCGAAGAAGTTTTAGAATCTTTAGAAGTTGTGGCAAAATATCATCCTGAGTGGATAGAAAATGGTATATTTGAAAGAATTGTAGAGCCTGAAAGACAAATAATGTTTAGGATAACTTGGGTAGATGATCAAGGAAAAGTTCAAGTCAATCGAGGATATAGAGTGCAATTTAATAGTGCAATAGGTCCTTATAAGGGTGGATTAAGATTTCATCCCAGTGTGACTTTAAGTGTAATTAAGTTTTTGGGATTTGAACAAACTTTTAAAAATTCACTTACAGGGCTACCAATAGGTGGAGGTAAAGGCGGAAGTGATTTTGACCCTAAAAATAAATCAAATCATGAAATAATGCGTTTTTGCCAAAATTTTATGCTTGAATTGCAACGACATATTGGTGAGAATACTGACGTTCCTGCAGGTGATATCGGTGTTGGTGGTAGAGAAATTGGCTATTTATATGGAATGTATAAGAAAATTCAAAATGTTAATACAGGTGTATTAACTGGAAAAGGACTAGAATTCGGCGGAAGTTTAGGACGTAAGGAAGCAACAGGATATGGTTTGTGTTATTTTATGGATGAATATTTGAAAGATTATCAAAAAACATTCAAGAATATGAGTGTTGTAATTTCAGGATCAGGTAATGTCGCAATTTATGCTGCTGAAAAAGTAACAGAATTAGGTGGAAAAGTTGTCGCGATGAGTGATTCACAAGGAGTAATATATGATATTAATGGTGTGGACTTATCATTAATTAAACAATTAAAAGAAGTTGAAAGAAAACGCATCAGCGAATATAAAGAAAAATACCCTAATGCGATCTATTATGAAAACAGTAAAGACATATGGAAAGTGAAATGTGATATTGCATTACCATGTGCAACACAAAACGAATTAGATTTAGAATCTGCAGTTACATTGATAAGTAATGGTTGCTTTGCGGTTGGTGAGGGTGCAAATATGCCAACAACTCCTGAAGCTGTAAAATATTTTATTAAAAACAATATTCTGTATGCACCAGGTAAAGCTGCTAACGCTGGTGGTGTAGCTACTTCTGCATTAGAAATGACTCAAAATAGTCAACGTTTTTCATGGTCATTTGAAGAAGTAAATCAAAGGTTGAAAGAAATAATGAAAAATATTTATATTAATGTATCCAAAACAGCTGAAGAATATAATGTCCCAGGTAATATGGTTGTTGGAGCTAATGTAGCGGGATTTATTAAAGTGGCAAAAGCAATGGATGCACAAGGAATTATTTAAGAAATGTTTATAAAATAATTAAATATTGAAGAGTTATGGAAAATAAAGATGTTTTCTCGATAATGATTTTTTAGGCTCAATTTGAATATCTTGCAGGTAACACACGTTAGAGAATCAAATGATTTCCTTTGCAGTTTATTTCTTGTAGGTACATTTGGATGAATAGCACAAGTGCTAAATCATTGAAAAAATAATTGATAGTGGAACTTACGATAAGGTAAGTTCTTTTTTTTAAAAAAAATTACTATAAAATCATAACTTATATTAAATGGAGTTGAAAAATTCGTAATCATTTTGTATATTGAAGGAACAATTTTTTCATTTTAATCCTTGTTTTTTTAAGCTCAAATTAGGTTTCTTACTCATATACTATATTATTATAAGCGATTAAGGTGGTTGAAAATGAGTAACGTGATTAATGAGTTAGAAAAGTTACGAAAACTTAAAATTAAACTTTACTTATTTGTATTTTTAATTTTTATATCTCTATTATTTATAGATTTTTATATCAAAAATAAGTGGTTCTATTATTTAATTATATTTAATAACTGTATATTAGTTATTATAAATACGATTTTTATTGAAATAAAGGTTGGATACAGATATAAAAAACTTTATCATGAATTTTTTAATAAATTAATTAAATTACTTGATAGTTCATTTGAATATGAAAATGCTCCAACCGATATACATTATGAAATATTTGATAATAAATTATGTGATTTTAATGCCAGTAGTAAAATTGATAATATATTAAGATTAAGAAAGAATAGTAATATATATGAATTATTAGATATAAAGTTATATTTAAACCCTAATCGTTCACACAAAATATTATTATTTAAAGGATATCTTTTAACATTAAGAAATAAAGAAGTAACTAATAATGAAATATTAATCTTAAATGCTAAAAAGCCTTTATTTGGTGATTTTAGATTAATAAAAAAAGCATTTTTAGGTAAATATAAAATTTATAGTATTAATGATCATATCAATGAATCACTTTTAGAGAAATTTAAATTCGTTTTAGATAAAAATTTAAAAAAAGGTAATAAATTTAATATCTATATTGGTGAAGATATTATAATTTTTAAAAGATGTTTATTTAGTACTTTTAATAAGCCGTTTATTTTTCAAAAAATCAATCATAAATTTATTGATAAAAAAATATATCAATTAAAGAATATCCTTATATTTATAAATGATTTTATAGATTGTTTGTGAAATTATGAAACAAATGAATATAACAAAAATTAACAATCAATACTAAGATTATAACATTGTTTTAAGTATAAATTGTTAATAAAATTGGTTGTGTATGGTATAATTACATAGATAATAATAAATTAGGAGTGATAATAATGAAAGTAGCATTAGGTAGTGACCACGGAGGTTATGATCTTAAAGAGAATATTAAAAAACTACTAGTTGAATTAAAGATTGAACACACTGACTTTGGTTCAGGTAGTACTTCAAGTTGTGATTACTCTGATTATGCGATAAAGGTTGCGGAAGCAGTTGCTCATAAAGAATATGAAAGAGGAATACTTGTTTGCGGTACAGGAATTGGAATGTCAATAGCCGCAAATAAAGTGAAAGGTATTCGAGCTGCTTTAGTAACAGACATGTTTACCGCAAAAGCTACAAGAGAACATAATAACAGCAATGTATTATGTTTAGGTGGAAGAATTACAGGTCCACAAATTGCTTTGGAAATCGTTAAAATTTGGTTAGGTACTGAATTTGAAGGTGGAAGACACATTAGAAGACTTGATAAAATCACTGATTATGAAAATAAATAAATTTTGATATCGGAGGGATAGAATGAAAGTTTTAAAAAATAGTGACAGTGAAGTTTTTGAATACATTCAAGCTGAACTAAGTCGTCAAAGAAATAATCTAGAAATGATAGCTTCAGAAAACTTTGTTTCAGAAGCTGTTCTAGAAGCACAAGGATCAATTCTAACAAATAAATATGCAGAAGGTTATCCAGGGAAACGTTACTATGGTGGATGTGTTAATGTAGACAAAATTGAAGATTTAGCCCGTAATCGTTTAAAAGAAATTTTTAAAGCAGAACATGCTAATGTACAACCGCATTCAGGCTCACAAGCTAATATGGCAGTCTATATGGCTATTTTACAACCAGGTGATGTTGTATTAGGAATGGATTTGGCTCATGGTGGACATTTAACTCATGGACATAGTTTAAATTTTTCTGGTAAAAGTTATAAATTTTATAGTTATGGTGTAAGCAAGGAAACTGAAACGATCGATTACGACGAAGTTAGAAAAATCGCTTTAGAATGCAAGCCAAAACTAATCGTTGCAGGTGCTAGTAGTTATCCGCGTGAAATTGACTTTGCTAAGTTTAAAGAAATAGCAGATGAAGTTGGTGCATACTTCATGGTAGATATGGCTCACATTGCTGGACTCGTTGCTGCTAACTTACATATGAGCCCAGTTCCATATGCTGATTTTGTAACTTCTACAACTCACAAGACATTACGGGGTCCACGTGGTGGAATAATATTGTGTAAAGCAAAATTTGCTTCAGTGATTGATAAAACTGTTTTCCCAGGTGTTCAAGGCGGACCATTAATGCATGTGATTGCTGCCAAGGCAGTATCGTTTAAAGAAGCATTACAACCTGAATTTAAAGAATATATGAATCATGTTAAAATTAATGCACAAAAACTTGCAGAAGCATTTGTAAGTCGTGGTGTTAAAGTTATATCTGGTGGTACTGATAATCATATGTTATTAGTTGATGTTAAAGCTAGTTTTGGCGTTAGTGGAAAAGAATCTGAACATCTACTGGATTCAGTAGGTATTACTTGTAATAAAAATATGATTCCATATGATACCGAAAAACCAATGGTGACTAGTGGAATCCGTTTAGGAACACCCGCACTAACAACAAGAGGCTTTACAGCTATTGATATGGATGAAATTGCAGACATTATTTGTGAAACTTTAACATTAAAAGAGGAGAATAATAATATTCAAGTTCAAAGTTTCCGTGTTAGTAAACTTGTTGAAATGTATCCTTTATATCAAAATATAGAATAAATTTAATTAATTTTAAAAATAAGAATTCCATCATATGACAAAATATGTTAAACTGTTAAAAGTAATAATGTAAAAAATTAGAAGGGAGTTCTAACAATGTATAATTTAAATAACGATAATATGGTGTTAGTAATTGACCATCCACTTATTACACACAAATTGACACAAATAAGAAAAAAAGATACTGGAACAAATGAATTTAGACAAATAGTTAATGAAATTGGTGGATTAATGGTTTATGAAATTACTCGCGACCTTGAACTAGAGGATGTAGACATTGAAACACCAGTAGCACCAATGAAAACTAAACAATTAGCGGGTGAAAAATTAGTAGTTTGTCCTATTTTACGAGCTGGCTTAGGAATGGTTGATGGAATTTTACAAATGATGCCATCTGCACGTGTAGGCCATATTGGTTTATATCGTGATGAAGAAACATTAAAACCTGTTGAATACTTTGCTAAGTTTCCTAATAAATTAGAAGGACGTTTAGTAATTATTGTCGATCCTATGTTAGCAACTGGAGGGTCAGCTATAGCAGCAATTGATCTAGTAAAAAAACGCGGAGTAAAAAATATTAAATTTGTCTGTCTAGTAGCAGCTCCTGAAGGCGTTACAGCACTAAGAATAGCTCATCCAGATGTACCAGTATATATTGCAGCACTTGATGAAAAGTTAAATAATAAAGGTTATATTGTACCAGGATTAGGGGATTGCGGGGATAGAATTTTTGGTACAAAATAGTTTTGGTGACATTTATGAATGAAAACAATGAAAATAAACCAAAATTTACATATGAAGAATTATCTAAAAAATACCTAGAAAAACAAACGATAGATAAAAAGTCAAACGCTGCAAAGGAGTTTTCAACGGATTACTCAATGGTCGTATCATTTATAGTATCTATCTTGATATTGAGTTTTCTAGGTGTTTTTTTTGGCAATAAATTAGATCAAAAACTAAATACAACACCATTATTTATTCTGCTTTTTTCCTTTTTGGGTATAGCAGCTAGTTTTCGCAATTTATTGAAAGATATAAAACAAAAAAAGTAAAGGGGTTGATAAAAACATGGATGAAAATATAGAACTTGATACACTCTATCGAAAAGTAATAAATCTATCTTGGGTAGTCTTGATTTGCATAAGTGTTATTTTGGGTATGTTATCTTTGATATTTTTTCCAAATATCTTATGGTACAAGCTATCTTTAAGTTATTTACTAGGTGCAATGACCAGTATATTTGCGTTTAATCTGTTAAAAAATAATGTATCTAATCTATCATCTAACGCAAGACGTGCAATTAGTGGTTCTTCATCAAACTATGCTATTAGATTTGTTATATATGCTTTTGTATTGTTTTTTAGTTTTAAATTTGAAAACGAAAAATTAAGTCCATATTTAGTAGCATTAGGATTTTTGACTGTAAAAGTAGGTATTTATCTTAATGCTTTGTTAAAAAAGAAATAGAAAGGAGGTAAAAATTTTGCTTGAAAATAGTGATGGAGTATTATATACAAAAAAACAAGTGCCTTCAAAACTTATTTTGATAGTATCAATTGTAGTTGGATTTGTTCTAGTTGTAGCCTTTTTAGGAATTATAGTCAATTTATTATTTAATTATAATGATACCAAAAATGTATTTCAATTAAAAGGTACAACAGATCAATTATTTAGTTTAGTACCACATGTAATGTCAATTATTATAATAACTATATTTTTATTAGTATTTATGGTTATAATAAATACTAAGATTAAGAAGGCAGATCCATTAAAGAAACCAGAAGGATTAGTGTTAGCTGTGATACTATTTGTATCAACTATTGATAAATTTGCGGTTGATATGTTTGGTGAAAAAATGAAATCTCTTGCACCTTATATCGGTTACTTAGCTGTTTACTTGTTTAGTGCAAATATATTTGGACTCTTAGGATTTACCCCACCACCAACTTCTAATCTATCAGTAACACTTTCCTTTGGAATAAGCACTTTCTTAATAATAAGATATTACGGTATTAAATTTAATGGATGGGGACATTTAACAAGTTTATTTAAACCTTTCTTATTATCACCTATTAACATTATTGGTGAAATCGCTTTTCCATTTACATTATCATTACGTCTATTTGGAAATATCTTAAGTGGTACGCTCATAATGACTTTGGTCTATACGGGTATAGCTGGAGGTTTCAACTTCATACTAACCACAATTTTTGGGTCAAATCTAGGAATTGGTGAGTTATTTGCACCGTTTGTAGGGGTACCCTTTTTACACATTTACTTTGATCTATTTTCTGGATTTATACAAACCTTCGTATTTATCCTATTAAGTTCAGTATTTATCTCAAGTGCAGCAAATTAAAATAAAATAAATAAAATTATTGGAGGATAACAAAATGTTAGATTTATTTACAAATTTCTTAGCGGATAACGCAGGAACTATTACACAAATTACTGATAAGAGTTATGCATACCTAGGTGCAGGTATCGCTATGATTGCTGGATTTGGACCAGCTATCGGTCAAGGATATGCAGCAGGTAAAGGTGCAGAAGCAGTAGGAAAACAACCTGAAGCTGTTGGTGTCATTCGTTCTACAATGTTAGTTGGACAAGCCGTAGCTGAAACTACTGGGTTATACTCATTAGTTGTAGCCTTAATTTTGATTTTCGTAGCATAATTCAAAATTTTATCGAGGATTTAGCCTCATATAAATGAGTAAAGGAGGCATAATATGGCAGAATTAGGTAAAAAAATTGGAGACTTGGTTCAGGGTGGATTATTCCCAAACCTAATTACTTTTTTCACGCAGATTTTAGCAACGCTCATACTTTTCTACTTCTTAAAAAAATTAGTGTGGAAACCAGTTCAAGAAATGTTAGCTAAACGTAGTGAGGTAATTGTAGCTGAGTTAGAAAGTGCCAAGGCAGCTAAATTTGAAGCTGAAGCTATGAAGGCAGAATATGAAAATGATTTAAAAAATGCTAAGGCTGAAGCTAATAAAATGATGGAAAATGCAAGAATACAAGCATTGGAATCAAAGACTTTAATAATACAAGAAGCCGAAAAAGAAGCAGCTTATAAAGTTGAAAAAGCAACAAAAGAAATTAATCTTGAAAGAGATAAAGCGGCGAAAGCATTAAAAGCACACGTTGTTGATATAGCATTTATAGCTGCTGAAAAATTAGTTCATGAAAATTTAGATGATAAAAAAAATCGTCAATTGATTGATAAGTTCATTGAAGAGGTAGGCGAATAATATGAGTAGTCCATTCGCCCAAAGTTATGCTGAAGCAATATTTGATTTGGAACTGGAAAAAGGTAACTTAGAGATGACTAGTGAACAATTAACATTAATAGTAAATTCATTTAAGGATAATGATGAATTTATAAAAATCTTAAATCATCCTCAATTAGGTAAAGATGATAAAAAACAAATAATAAGAGATGTGTATGGTAATTTTGATAACATCATCACTAATTTCTTATTTGTTTTAGTAGATAATGATCGTATAGGTGGATTACTTGATATTTATGATGCATTTATAAAGATTTACAATGAATATCAAAATACTATTAATGTATTGGCATATACAACTATTGCTTTAGATAATGCACAGATCGATCGGTTAAAAGAAAAATTAATAATAAAATACCGCCATAAAATTGAAGTAACTAATTTCATTGATGAAAAAGTTATTGGTGGTATGAGATTAATAATTAACGAAGATGTAATTGATTATACAATAAATAATCAACTTAAAAATTTAAAATCCCATGTTTTAAAACAAATTTAATAACAAGGTAGGTGATCAACGTGGCGATAAGACCTGAAGAAATTAGCGCATTAATAAAACAGCAAATTAAAAGCTATGAAGTACAATTAGATACTGCACAAACTGGTACGGTTATTAGAGTTGGTGATGGTATTGCAGTAGTACATGGGTTAGATAATGCTATGGCAAGTGAATTATTAGTATTTCCTAATGATGTCTACGGGATGGTACTTAACCTTGAACAAAGTCATGTTGGGGTTATATTATTAGGAAACTATATATTAATTAAAGAAGGCGACATTGTCAAACGTACAGGTAGAATCTTAGAAGTCCCTGTAGGTGACGAATTAATTGGCCGTGTAGTTAATCCATTGGGACAACCTCTTGATGGTAAGGGTCCTATAAATGCTAAAACTACTCGTCAAGTTGAAAAGAAAGCGTCTGGTGTAATGTCACGCAAATCAGTTCATCAACCTCTTCAAACTGGTATTAAGAGTATTGATGCATTAGTACCAATCGGTAGAGGACAACGTGAACTAATTATCGGAGATAGACAGACAGGAAAAACTGCTATTGCGATCGATACAATTATTAATCAAAAGGGTCAAAATTGTATTTGTGTTTATGTAGCAATCGGTCAAAAAGAATCAACTGTAGTCGATGTAGTAGAAACTTTAAGAAAATATGATGCTTTAGATTATTCAATTGTAGTATCTGCATCAGCATCACATCCTGCACCATTATTATACTTAGCTCCATATGCTGGTGTAACAATGGCAGAAGAATTTATGTATAATGGAAAAGATGTCTTAATAATTTATGATGATTTATCAAAACATGCTGTAGCATATCGTGAATTGTCATTACTATTACAACGCCCACCTGGACGTGAGGCTTATCCTGGAGACGTTTTCTATTTACACTCTCGTTTACTTGAACGTGCTGCAAAATTGAATGATGAGTTAGGTGGAGGGTCTATTACAGCCTTACCTATTATTGAAACCCAAGCAGGTGATATATCAGCATATATTCCAACCAATGTTATTTCAATAACGGATGGACAAATTTTCTTACAATCTAATTTGTTCTATTCTGGAATCCGACCTGCCATTAATGCTGGTTTATCAGTTTCACGTGTTGGTGGAGCTGCACAAATAAAAGCAATTAAAAAAGTATCTGGAACTTTACGTTTGGACTTAGCTTCATTTCGTGAATTAGAAGCTTTCTCACAATTTGGTTCTGACTTAGATTCTATTACTAAGGCAAAATTAGAGCGTGGACAAAGAACCGTTGAAGTTCTAAAACAAGATTTACATGAAACAACTCCTGTTGAAAAACAAGTTTGTATTTTATATGCATTAACACGTGGACATTTAGATGATGTTTCTGTTAAGAATGTAAGAAAATTTGAAAAAGAATTGTATCGTTATCTTGATAAAGATGAAAAGGCGTTAGAAGTTATAAATGAAATAAGAACTACAAAACAACTTCCATCTGAAGAAAAAATGAGTACATTGATTAAATCATTTAAAAAACAATTAATTAGTTAAAAAAAATACACCATAGTAAAGGGTGGTGAGGATTAAATGGCTTCAACCCGCCATATAAAGTCTAAAATAAACGCTACACAGAAAATATCACAAATAACTAAAGCAATGAACATGGTTTCAGCTTCTAAGTTACGTAAAGCTGAGAGGACTATAAAAGAATATAGACCTTTTATTAAAAGTGTTCAAAATACAATAGCAACTATACTTAGTTCTAACATTGATGTTAGTCACAAGATGCTAGAAGAACGAAAAGTTAAAAAAACTGGTTATTTAATAATAACAACAGATAGAGGATTAGCTGGTGGATATAACGCTAATATATATCGGAAGTTTTTTAATGACGTTAAATTAAAACATAAAAGTTCAGATGAATATTTTGTCGGAGTGCTTGGAAGCAGAGGTTTTAGTTATTTACTTAATAAAGATCTTAAATTAATAAATAAAAATGTTATTAATATTCGAGATGATGTACAATTCATTGATATTTTAGATCTAATTCAAAAAATGATCGATATGTATATCATAGAAGAAATTGATGAAATTATTGTTTATTACAATAAATATATGAATACACTAAATCAACAAGTTACTTTTGAAAAAATCTTACCAGTATCTAATATAAATGGTGAAAAGAGTAAAATATTATATGAACTTGAACCATCACCACAAGCAGTATTAGACACATTAATGCCTATCTATTTTCAAAATGTAATTTACGGCTTTATCTTAAACGCTAAAGCCAGTGAACATGCCGCAAGAATGAATGCGATGAATAATGCAACAAATAATGCTAAAGAAATTATCAATAAATTAACTGTGCATTATAATCGTGCTCGTCAAGCAGCTATAACACAAGAAATTACAGAAATTGTTAGTGGAGCATCTGCACTTAAGTAACAAGGTTAGGAGGAAACCTACTAATGAATAAAGGAAAAGTTGTTCAGGTATTAGGTGCTGTTGTTGACGTTAAATTTGACAACGGCGACCTACCTGCAATTTATAATGCGTTAACAATAGATGTACCAGCAGATAAAAATGGTGGTGTAGATATTAGATTAACATTAGAAGTAGAACTTCATATAGGTAATAATGAAGTACGTTGTGTTGCGATGGATATAACAGATGGTTTAGTTAGAGGTATGGAAGTTACTGATACAGGTAGTGCGATAACAGCACCTGTTGGAAAAGCTGTATTAGGACGTCTATTCAATGTTTTAGGTGAACCAATTGATGGTAAAGGCGATTTACCTCAAGATACTTTACATGACCCAATTCATCGCGAAGCTCCTACTTTCGAACAATTATCTAGTGATATGGAATTACTAGAAACTGGAATTAAAGTAATTGACTTATTAGCACCCTATATAAAAGGTGGTAAAATCGGTTTATTCGGTGGAGCCGGAGTCGGTAAGACAGTTCTTATTCAAGAATTAATCCATAACATTGCTCAAGAACATGGAGGAATTTCTGTTTTTGCTGGAGTTGGAGAAAGAACTCGTGAGGGAAATGACTTATATCATGAAATGACTGAGTCAGGTGTTATTAACAAAACTGCTTTGGTTTTCGGACAAATGAGTGAACCACCAGGAGCTCGGTTAAGAGTTGCTTTAACTGGATTAACTATAGCGGAACATTTCCGTGATCGTGAAAATCAAAATGTATTATTCTTCATTGATAATATTTTCCGTTTTACTCAAGCAGGTTCTGAAGTATCAGCATTATTAGGACGTATGCCTTCTGCTGTTGGATATCAACCTACTTTGGCTACAGAAATGGGGCAATTACAAGAACGAATTACATCAACTAAAAATGGATCAGTTACATCTATACAAGCTGTATATGTTCCAGCTGATGACTATACGGACCCAGCACCAGCAACTACTTTCGCACATCTAGATGCAACTACAAATTTAAGCAGAAAATTATCTGAAATGGGAATTTATCCTGCAGTTGATCCTCTGGCTTCAACATCTCGTGCATTAGCACCCAATGTTGTTGGAGAAGATCATTACGAAGTTGCTCGTCGTGTTCAACAAATTATTCAACGTTATAACGAATTGTTAGATATCATCGCCATTCTTGGAATGGATGAATTAAATGAAGAAGATAAATTAACTGTACATCGTGCAAGACGTGTTCAATTATTCTTATCACAAAATACACACGTTGCAGAACAATTTACAGGTATGCCTGGATCTTATGTTCCTATTGAGGAGACAGTTCGTGGGTTTAAAGAAATATTAGATGGAAAACATGATGATTTACCAGAAGATGCATTCCATTTAGTTGGAACAATTGATGATGCCATCGCTAGAGCAATTGAAATGAATCAAAATAAGTAGTGGAGGAGATAACTTTGATTAAGATAAATGTTGTTACTCCTTTAGGAAAGTTATTTGAAGAAGAAGTTAATTTTATAACAATCAGAAATGCTGATGGAGAACAAGCTATTTTAAAAAATCATATTCCTGTAGTAATAGCTATAAATCCAGGTTATATAAAGTTAAATAGAAAAGATGAAATTTTATTTGTTACAATTGTTGGTGGATTTTTAGAATTTAGTAATAACATAGTTAACGTCATAGCTCAAGAGGCTGAAATCGGAAGAGATCATGATAATGCATTAAAACATTTAGAAGATTTACGTAAGAATAGAGTAAATGAAAATAAACGTAAAAATATCGATTTTACAAAAGCAGAACGTGAATTAAGAGAACAAATTAGAAATATTAGTGCAAATCAACTATAATTAATGAGCAGCTCGTAAATGAGTTGCTTTTTTTATTTAATTTTGCAATTACTTACATTTTATGACAATTTTTGATATAATTAACAAGGTAGGTGATAAGTAATGAAAATTTTCGATTATGCTATACCAGATGAAGAGAAAAAGCAATTAGGTTATATCATTAGAGAAATAAGAAAAATCAAATTTCAAGAATATAAGAATCGTACTCTAATTGAAAATAATCCTTATACAAAAGAAAACTTTTGTGAAAATAACACAATATGCCACTACCATACCTTAACTAAATTAGAAAGTGGAGATACAGCAAAAGAAGATTTAGTCTATCATACTCTATTAGATAAATTAGAGTTATATTTCCAAGTTGGAATTAATGAACACATGAGGAATATGGAATTTATTAATGATATCGCAAAAGATATGTTAATTTCTATAGAATATATTGATGATGAATTATTGATAAGTATAAAACAAAGATTAGAAAAAGTAAATTTTGAAAAAGACTGTATTGCATTAATGTATTTGGATGTAATAAACTTTGCTTATAATACTCAATTAGTTAAACAGATAGATGAATCAATAATTGATAAAATGGAAAGATTTTCCGATTTTTATAATGACGTATATAAAGGAATAGTTAATTTGTTATTGGGAAACTACTTTCTAAATAATAGTCAGTATGATAAATCAAAATTATATTTATATAATTCCAAGAAATTTTTTGAAGCAAATAATTACAGTAAAGGTATAGTCAATGCATACCTTATTGGTTTGCATAAGATGACTTTTAACTATTTAGATATTGTATCTATTTGTAATGAAATGGAAATTTATTATAACGAAACAAATAATTATAAAAGATTAATTCATGTTTATAATTATTTATCTGATTATTATTTTTTAATAAATGCTATCGACTATGCTGAAGAGTATTTTAAAAAGACAATTGATATTATTAATAATCATAAAGGTTTAGAGCGATACAAATTTATTTTAAATTTTAACTGGGGCATAAGATGCTTCGCTAATTATCGAATTGAAGAAGCCTTGCAGTATCTATTAGATGCTTATCAAAATTGTAATAATCCAAATCTTTACCTTCAAAATATAAACTTACTCTTGATCATGTTAACTAAGTTACAAAAACCGTATGCATTAATCATAAAATATTTAGAGGTTGGTAAAAAGTATTATGAAAACATTAATGAACCAGATCAAATGTTATTCAAATATTTTACTTTTAAATACGAAAAAAATGGTTATCATCGTCGTTATGCGTTAGAAAAACTCATTCCTAAATTAAGTAATAATCGTAATAATAACGAAATTTTATTATTTATTTATGAAGATTTATATAAAAAGTTGTAAAAGCACGTTAATTTGGTACAGTTTTATATACTTTTTATATTTTTTTCGCCACCTTTCTATTTTTATAGTACAATATAATTAGTAACAAATTGGGAGGAAAAATAAATGAAAAAAATTAAAACATTACTAGTGTCATTTTTAGTAGTATTAACAATCGCATTAGCGATTAATTTTAGTCAACAAAACCAAATAAAAGAGTATGCATCTATTAATGAGGTATCAGATATAGAAACTAGACCATTACCTTTCTCAATAAAAAAACCAACTCAATTATAAAAATAAATGATTACCTTATTAATTACTTTAAAAAGTACTATTCAATATATGAATAGTACTTTTTATTTCATTGAATTAATTCCTTAATTTGATATAATTAAATAGAATGATGTGATCAAGGACGGATAATGATGCAAAAAGAAACAGATAACCTACTTTCAGACGATGTAAAATTAAAGCTTGGATGTTTAATTAGAGAAATTCGAAAATATAAGTATCAAGAATATGTTAAAGATGATAATAATTTTAACCCCTATACTAAAGAAAATATTTGTAGTGATATATGTCATATAAACACATTATCTAAATTGGAGTGTGAAGTAGTTAAAAAGGATTCTATTTATCATTCTATCTTAGCTAAACTTGATTTAAAATACAATGTTAATGATATCGAGTTTATTGAAAATTCCAAATTATTAGAAAACGTAATTTCAGGAAATTTATTGCACGCTATAGAATTTAAAGACAATGTAGCCTTAGAAGCCATTAAGAACAAATTAGATACCTTTAATTTTGAGAATGATTGTTTTAATAAAATGAATCTATGGTTTATTAATTTTTTTATAGTATTTAAACTATATGATGTGATCGAAGAAAAAAATATAAATTTACTAACAGGGTTATTAGATTATTTTATTGATATTTATAAATGTTTAGCTAAGAATTTATTAGGATTATATTTTTTTACTAAAAAGAATTATGATACAGCAAAAACATTTCTTCTTGAAGCTAGAGAATCATATATAAAACTTAATATAAACCCTGGTATTATAAATGACGACCTTATTAAAGCCTATGAATATAATAATAATTATCTCGAAGCCATTCAATTATGTTTAGAGATGGAAAAGTATTATTTTATTAATAATAATTATAACTGTTTGATCAATGTATATATTTTTTTAGATAATTATTACTTACTTATAAATGCGAATGAACAAGCTCTATGTTATTTTAATAAAACAACTGATTTAGTTTTAAAAAATCCTGATTTAAATCATAATGTTTATTTGATGAACTATAATTGGGCATTAAAACATTATAAAAATAATGAAATAGATCAAGCTATTGACTATGGTTATTCTGCTTACAAAAATTGTAATGTAACAGTTAAAAAATTAGAGACCATTAATTTATTATTAATTTTATATACAAAAGTAAAAAATAATAAAATTCTAAAGTTAATTGAAGAGGGAAAGAAATATCTTGATTATGCAAATGATTATGACCAATTATTATTTAGATATTTTGTATATAAGTTTGAAAATAAAGATTATTATCGTAAATTCGCTACTGAAAAGGTTATGCCATTTTTAAAAAAAATTAGAAATAAAAAAGAATTTTTATTATTTATTTACGAAGATTTATATGAAATATAATTCTCGAGGTGAAATATGAGAAATATAAAAGAATATAGTTTAACAAATGAAATAAAAAGAAAACTGGGATTTATTATTAAAACCACAAGAACAAATAGGCAAAAAGAATACCAAGGGTTAATAGAAAAAAATCCATACACTAAGGAAAACTTCTGTAAAGAGACATGTCATTATCATACACTTACTAAATTGGAAAATGGAATTATAAAAGAAGATATGATCTATCATATCTTCTTGGATAAACTGGGGTTTTATTTTCAAATTGAAGTAGATGAGCATCTAAAAAATTTGGAGATTATTTATCAATTAGTTAAAAAATTATTAATCGCTAACGAATATTTAGATGATGATTTACTTAACAATATAATTATTGAATTTGAAAAAAATGACTTTTCAAAGGACTGTATCGCTGATTTACACTTAAAATTATTGAAACATTACAGTAATTTGCAAAAGTTTAATCAAAGTGAAACTGAATTTAAGTTAATTGAATCCTATTTATTATTTTATGATGATATTTATTTAGGTATGGCATATCATTATTTAGGGTTATCCTATTTAAAAAGAAGAAATATAAATAAGTCAGAAGAATTACTTTTCAATGCAAGAGAGATATACGAAAAAAATAATGTGAGTAGAGGTATTGTAAATCCCAATATCATAAATATATATGAGTATAAAAAAGAATATCTTAATGCGGTAAATTTATGTTTTGAAATGGAAAATTATTTTCTTGAAAGTAAAAATTTTAAACGTTTGATTCATACCTATAATTTTTTGAGTTACTTTTATTTAATGATAAATGATTTTAATACAGGTGAAAGATATTATAATAAATGTATGATGATTATCGATAATAATGAAAGTCTATTAAGGTATAAAGGTATAATTCAATATAATTTTGGTGTTTATATTTTTTCAAACTTTGGAATTAAGGAAAGTGAAAAATTTCTAATATCTTCATATAAAACGTCTCAATTAAAGGAATATAAATTTTTAGGGAAAATTGTATCATTAATTATTATGACATCATTAAAATACTGTGAAAAAGAAATTATCGATTTGCTAAATGATGGTGTAGAAGAGGATAAAAATGAAACTCATAATATAATTTATAGATATTTTAAATACAAATATGAGAAGCCTGGATATCATCGTAAATATGCATTAGAAAAGCTTATTCCTTATTTAAAAGAACGAAAATTAACTGAAGAGTTACTGTTTATTTATGAAGATTTATATGGATAAAAAATGTAAGTTGTTCATAATTTACTCCTTCTCGAGAGTAATTTAAATACTTTTTATATATTTTTAAAGTAGACTATTTTTTATTGTATAATAATAGTGGGTTAATTAGTGAGGATTGTTCATAAGTATTGTTATTATATGAAAAGGGTAATAATTAAAAAAAAGAATGGTATTTTATGCCATTCTTTTTATGTTTAATGTTATAATTTTATTATTAGAATAAATAATAATTATTAAGGAGTTTAATTATGATTGATAAATTTGTAATCGTTCTAAAAATTGGTACTTATTTAGCAATAATGCCTTTTGTGTTTCGGATTATTATGGGAATTGACCTCAGTAGAATATTTAAGAAAAATCATACTGCAGAAATAAAAATGGCTTATTTATTTTTAACCATCATTATAAGCAAATTAATTGGGGATTTTATTATTGATATCATGGATTTAATAAGAATTTTATTAGATTTATCAAATATTTAAGATAACAACGTAATTTTAATACAAAATTTGTAAAAAATAGAAAATATTGTTAAAATAATGAATAATTGGAATTTCACTGGTCATAATAAAAACGAGGTGATGACAGTGAAAAACAAATTAAATAATGTTTTCAAAAAGTTCCAATCATATTCATTCATTATATTCTTAGCTCTAGTACTTGGCGCATTCTTTGCTTTAGCTCAATTAAACAAAGATAAGCCAGTAGATGATCCAAATGTTACAGACGTAGGAACTAATACAGATAATGATCCAACTGACGGTATAGTAAAAGTTGAAGATGAAAAATTTATTATGCCAATAGCAGATGCGTTAAATCCTGAATTAGTTCGTAACTACTATGACTTAAATGCTTCTTTGGAAGAAAAAGCAGCAGCTATTATTGAATACGATAATTATTTCTTTATTAACCAAGGTGCAGATTACACAGTTGATAAAGAAGCTGATTTCGAAGTATTAGCATCTCTAAGTGGAACTGTAACTAAAGTTCAACAGGACATGACAGTTGGATGGATGGTAGAAGTAGAACATCTATATGGTGTTAAAACTGTATACAATAGTTTAGCTGATGTAAATGTAGCTGAAGGCGACACAGTAGCAATAGGTGACGTATTAGGTACATCAGGCAGTAACGACTTTGATCCAACTTCTGGTGTACACGTACACTTCGAAGTAGTAAGTGGAAATTCAAAATTAAATCCTGAAGATATGATTGGAACAGGAATAGCTCAATTCAAACCTGAAAATGAATAGTATAATTCTAAAAGCCTTTAAATCAAGTTGATTTAAAGGCTTTTTTATGTATATTTTATAGTTCTTGTAAATATATTTTTAGTAAGTATAAAGTGAAAGAGGTAATATTATGGATGAACAAATTACCGAAAGAGTTTTAACTGTTGCTAACAGTATTTTACAAAAAAAAACAACTATAAGAAATATTGCTTTATTGTATGGGGTTTCTAAAAGCACAGTTCATAAAGATTTAACAGAAAGGTTAATAGATATTGATTTAAGTTTATATGAACGGGTACGTGAATTATTAGAATATAATAAATCTGTTCGACATATTCGTGGTGGAAATTCCACAAAATTGAAATACTTAAATCATATAAAATAGAGTAGAATAATATATTAATTGGTATAGTAAAAGGGTGCTTTCTTATTTAAAAGAGTGGCACCTTTTATTTTATATAATCAACTTCCTTCATAATAATATCCCTTTTAGTTAATGATACTTTCTTATTAGTAAGGTCGATCAGCCAACTTATAAATTCATCAGATTTCTCAACATCAACAATGACATCATAAAATACCTTTTCTAAATATATTTTATTCATTATTTCATAATTTGCTAACCGTGAATCTAAAATACCAATATGTGTATAATCCGCGGTAATTGTGATTACTTGCATTCTTTTTCTTTCAATAATGCCAATTTGTTTAATAGTTTCTGAAACAGCTCCCGAATAGGCTCTAATTAAGCCCCCTGCTCCAAGCTTTATACCACCAAAATATCTGGTTACAACACAAACCGTATCGGTTAAACAATTTTTTCTTAATACTTCAAGCATGGGTATACCTGCTGTTCCACTAGGCTCACCATCATCATGTGCTTTTTGAAGATTACTTTCTATACCTATGATATAACAAGAACAATTATGGGTAGCATTATAATGGATTTTTTTAATTTTTTGAATAAATGCATGAGCTTCTTTATCACTATTAACTCTTGCAATATGACAAATGAATCGCGATTTGTCAATAATTGTTTCATGTTCTCCATCGTCTTTAATTGTTAAATATTTATTATTCATAAATTATCACCCATATAAATTATATAGTATTTTTTAAGTAATTCAAGTTTTGAAAATTATATGGCAACAAAAGATGACTAATTTCAGTAAAAAAACCAAAAAAACTATACAATTGGTAGTTTTATTGATAAAATAAAGAAGTAACAATTTTATTTTTAAGTTCAAAGTAAATCATGATATTAAGTGGTAGGTGGGTTTTATGTCAAATCAAAAAATCGCTATTGTTACAGATAGTACATCATCATTAGATTTTTTGAAGCATCATTATGATAATATATTTATGGTAAGAATGCCGATCTTTTTTGGTGATAAAGAGTATATTGATGGAGAAACTATAACCGTTGAAGAATTTTATCAACGTATTTCAACTGAAAATACGATACCTTCAACATCACAACCTTCTCTAGGTGATACTTTAAATTTATATGAAAGAATAAAAGCTGAGGGATATACTGATATTATTCATTTTCCAATATCTAAAGGGTTAAGTGGAACTTATCAATCATTATTTTCAATTAGAGAATTAGTTGATAATGTTCATGTTCATATTGTAGATACAAAAAGTACAGCTGTTATTCTAGGATTTATTGTATTAGAAGCTGCTAGATTAGTGTCTGAAAGTAAATCAGTTGATGAAGTATTAATGTATAGTAATTATTTGTCTAACAATTTTAAACCATATTTTATGGTTGATGATTTAAAATATTTGATTAAAAATGGTAGACTTTCAAATGCTGCTGGTTTTATAGGTAGTATTTTAAAAATCAAGCCAATTTTAACATTTAATGAAGAAGGACAAATTGTTGGTATCGAAAAGATTCGTACTACCAAAAAGGCTATGAGTCATATTATCGAGACTGTAATAGAAGAAACAAAAAATTTAAAAAGAGTACAATATTTCATTTCATATGGTGGAGATCAAGAATTAGTTCAGTCTTTTAAAGAAATTATTACAGAATACAACAAATTTAATATGCAAGAAGTATTAGAATGTATATTACCATCGGTTATTGGTGCCCACGTCGGTTGTGGTATCGTTGCATTAGGGTATTTTATATTAGAGAAATAACATAGGAGTGTGGTTATATGACTAGTAAAATCGCAATTTTAACAGATAGTTCATCATCACTTGATTTCGCAACCCATCAATATGATAATGTGTTTCAAGTAAGATTATCAGTATTATTTGATGGTGTCGAATATATTGATGGCATTTCTATCACAAACACAGAATTTTTTCGTCGAATTGTTGAAGAAGATATAATACCAACTACATCTCAACCTTCACCAGGACAAGTTGTCGAAATCTGTAAAGAAATTAAGTCAAAAGGATATACAGATGTTATTTATTTACCTTTATCTAAAGGTATTAGTAGTAGTTATAGTTCGATAATGGGATCAATTGATTTAATTGAGGGTGTTAACTTTACAGTAGTTGATACTAAAGCTACCGCAGTTTATTTATGCTATCTAGCGTTAGAAGCCGCAAAATTAACGAAAGAAAATAAATCTGTAGAAGAAATCATTAAGCATGTTGAACATCTACGTGATCATTTAAGAATTTATTTCATGGTAAATGATTTAAAATACTTAGTAAAAAACGGAAGATTATCAAATGCAGCTGGATTTATCGCAACTATGTTAAAAATAAAACCAGTCTTAGAATTTGATGAAGAAGGAAAAATTGTTGGTACACAAAAAATTCGTACTACCAAAAAGCTATTAGAGACAATAGTTGAAAGTGTTAGTAAAGAAACACAAGGTAAAAAAGTTCAATATTGTATATGTCATGGCTTAGATATACCATTATTAAATGATTTAAAAACTGAAATCGCAAAATACATTAACGTAGATGAAATCTTAATCTTACCTTTACCACCTGTTATTGGTGCACACGTAGGTAATAGCGTCGTCTCATTTGGTTATTTTGTGTTAGATAATTAAGAAGCTTATAGCTTCTTTTTTTATTTATTATAGTTTTGGATATAATAAATAGGGTGATTATAATGAATTTTATCGATAGAGTAAATGAACTTAAATATTTAAATGATGAATACGAAAAAGACACCTCATCATTAATAATTGTTTATGGAAGACGAAGAATTGGCAAAACAGCTTTATTAAGGGAATTCGGTAAAGATAAATTGATGTTATACTACTTTATAACTGAAGAATCTGAATATCAAGTCATGAAGAAATTTAAAGAAATAGTCGCAGATTTTACTAAAAATGAATTATTGAAAGTAGCTCAAGTAAACGATTGGGAGATTATTTTTAAACAATTCGTAGAATATCATACAGATCAAAAGAAGTTATTAGTACTAGATGAGTTTCAATATTTAGGTAAAACAAAACCGGAATTCATTTCTATCTTTCAGAAAATTTGGGATACAATGCTAAAAGATAAAAATATCATGGTTATCTTATGTGGTTCACTTGTACATATGATGGCAGAACAAACATTATCTTATTCGAGTCCTTTATATGGGCGAAGAACAGGTCAAATGAAACTTAAACAAATAAAATTTAAAGATTATCAACTTTTTTTTACAAACAAAGATCGTAAAACCTTAATTGAGTACTATGCTGTCACAGGTGGAGTTCCAAAGTATATTGAGTTTTTTAAAGAGGAAATTGATGTATATGAGGCTATAAGAAAAAGTGTTTTAAATCCTCAAACTTTTTTATATGAAGAACCATTATTTTTACTTCAAAATGAAGTTAAAGAAATAGGTAGCTATTTTTCACTAATAAAAAGTATCGCATCTGGTAATTGTAAACTATGTAATATTTCTGCCTCTCTAGGTTTAGAACAAACTCGATTAACTAAGTATTTACAGACATTAAGTAATTTAGATATCATTGAGCGGGAAGTACCTATAACTGATCCAAATCCTGAAAAAAGTAAAAAAGGTCTCTATTTTATTAAAGATAATTTTATTGAATTTTGGTTTAAATTTGTATATCCATATAAAAATTATTTAGAGCTTGATAATAAAGAATACGTGTTAACCAAAATTAAAGATTATTTTATAAGTAATCATGTTAGTTTTGTGTATGAGAAAGTATGTATGGAAACGATGTGGGATATGAACGAAAATAAAATTTTTGGCTTTCATTTTAATCGTCTGGGTAGATGGTGGGATAAAGATAATGAAATAGATCTAGTTGCTTACGATGCAAATGGTAGAGACATCATCTTTGGTGAATGTAAATACACAAATAAACCAATTGATACGGATGTCTTTAGTTCAATATGCGAAAAGGCTAAAACAGTTGAATGGAACAATGAAAACCGTAAAGAACACTACATCTTATTTTGTATCTCTGGTTTTACCCAACCGATGATTGATTTAGCTAAAATGAGAGAGGATATAGTCTTAATCGATTATTAATAATTTTAACCTATAATAGATTTTATTATAGGTTTTTTAATTCTTAGTAGCGTAAATAAATATAGGTGATAAGATGATTTATATTAGAGAAAATACAAATGAAAAGGAAAGCTTTATACCGTGCGTTAATAAAATTGGTAATAAATATATTTGTAATCGATGTTTAAATTCTGATTACTCACAATTCTATCAGGACCAGCTGGGAATCTATTGTTTAAAATGTTTAGTCTTTGGCAAAAGTTCTACATATAAGGAAATCCATCGTCAAAAGATAAATTATGAAAGTTTAGATAAATATTATTTAAACAAAGTGATCTACCTTTCAGAAATGCAAGCTAAAGCATCTATTGAATGTGTAAATGCCTTTAGTCATGGATATAACCTACTCATTTTTGCGGTTTGTGGAGCAGGTAAAACAGAAATAGTATATGATGTTATCCTTAAAGCTTTAAATGAAGGTAAAATCGTCTGTTTTGCGACACCACGAAAAGATGTTGTCTTAATGTAAAAATTGTATCGTTATACTCAGGTACTGAAGATAAAAAGAATATTGGTAATTTATATATATCTACAACTCATCAATTAATAAACTTCTACCACTTTTTTGACCTGATTATTTTAGATGAAGTTGATGCATTCCCTTACTATAATAATAAAATGTTAGAAGGCTTTATTGAAAAAGCAAGAAAAAAGGATGTACCCATTATTTACTTAACAGCAACCCCAACTAAAAAGTTAAAAAAAGAGATGGCTAGTAAAAGACTAAGGTATTTTGTCATACCAGCGAGATTTCATAAACATCCTATTCCCTATCCAAAGGTAGTACTTACGAATAACACAATAAGTAGTCTTGAAAATAATAAAGTCCCCAAGAAAATAATGAAGTGGTTAAATAATAAGCGAGCTATTAAAAAACAAGTCTTTATATTTGTGCCTCATATTAAATGTGGACTAATGCTTGAAAGTATTTTAAAAAAAGAGTTCAATTGTCAATTTGTTCATGCAGAAATGAGTAATCGGAAAGAAATAATAAATAACTTTAGACAAGGTAATTTACAATTTATTATTACTACCACTATTCTTGAACGAGGGGTAACCGTGAGTAATGTAGATGTATGTATTATTAAATGTGATGATGAAATATTTGATGAAAGGTCTATTGTACAAATCATTGGTAGAGCCGGACGTAATCGAAATCATCCCACAGCTGATGTCGTTTTATTTGCTGATTACTATAGTGCAGGAATTAAAGATTCACTTAAACATATAAAAGGGATGAATAAAATCGCATTAAAGGAAGGTCTAATAATTGATGAATGAATGTGAAATCTGTCATAAAATGTTGGCTAATAATATAAATTTTAGTAATCTATTTAAAGTAAAAAAGAGTTTGATTTGTGATCATTGTGCAAGATCATTAGAAAAAGTAAATGGTGGTTGTAGCATGTGTGGAAAAAAGACAAAGGAAGTTATTTGCCCTGATTGTTTATATTGGGAGGGTCAATCACTTAAAATTAAAAATTATTCCTTATTTTATTATAATGAATTGGGTAAAAACATCATCAATCAAATTAAGTTTAATGGAAATTGTAAGGTACTTAATACCTTTTATAATCAAACAAATGACTTTTTTGTAAAAAAAATAACTAATGATTTTATTATTATTCCTGTTCCACTTCATTCCGAAAGGTTAGCTGAGCGTGGATTTAATCAAAGTCTATATATTGCTAACATGTTACCATTCAAAGTAATAGATGTGATAGATAAAGTAAATAACGATAAACAAAGTAAGAAAAACCGGCACGAACGATTAAATTTAAATAATTTTCGTTTTAAATCTAATGTCAATCTCGAAAATAAAAAGATTATAATAGTCGATGACATTTATACTACTGGTGCAACGATTCATCATATTGGTAAAATAATATTATCTAAAAAGGCCAAAGAGGTCATTAGTTTTACATTATTCCGTAGTTGATAATAATTTTATTTGATATTTTTTATAATATATATTATTATATATGTATAGAATGAAAATTGGAGGAAGCAATATGAGTGGAATTTTTAGAGGAAAAGTAAAATGGTTTAATAATGAAAAGGGGTATGGTTTTATTACACGCGAAGAATTGGGAGAAGATATCTTTGTTCATTTTTCAGCTATCGAAAATAAGGGTTATAGGACCTTAAATGATGGAGAAGAAGTTGAATTTGAATTAGTTAAAGGAGATAAAGGGTTCCAAGCAACAAATGTAGTTAAAAAGTAAATTTATTGTTAAAACGCTTTACGTATGTTAAAATAGAAGTATAACGAAGTAAAGGAGTTGTTGATTATGAAAGTAGTATTACGAGGTAAAAATGGATTCGTTTATACCAAAGCAATTGAAAACTATCTAAATGAAAAACTAGCAAGAGTTAGTTATCTATTCCACAATCCCGAAGAAGTTGAAGCACGTGTCGTTTGTAGTGTTTTAAATGAAATACAAACAGTAGAGGTAACATTACCTTCTAAACACATTATTTTACGTGCAGAAGTAAGTCAAGATGATTTATATGTTGCTATTGATTTAGTAATTGATAAATTGGAAAGACAAATTCGTAAACATAAAGAAAAAATTAATACTTTATATAAACAACGTGAAGGAGTTGCAGAATTCTTTAAATCAGATGAAGAACTAGATATTAAAGGATTGGAAGCTGAAATAGTTGGTAAAAATCTTGTTAAGAATAAAAAGATTGAATTAAAACCAATGAATGTTGAAGAAGCCGCGATGAATATGGAATTGGTAGATCATGATTTTTATGTATTCTTAGATAAAGAGTCTAATAAAGTCTCGATTATTTATAAACGTGAAAAAGATAATGATTATGCTGTTATTCAAACTGAATAAAAAAATAAATTGCGCTTACTAAATTTTAGTGAGCGCTTTGTTTATATTTTCTTTTATATTATAGATTGTTATATTATAATAAATATAACAAGAAAAGTGGGTGATGATTATGAAATTTTTACATACTGCTGATTGGCATATTGGCAAGATCATAAATGAATATTCAATGATAGAGGATCAAAAATTTATCATTGATAAATTATTCGCAGTTATTGAATTAGAAAAACCAGATGTAATTGTGATAGCGGGAGATGTTTATGATCGTTCCATTCCACCTAAAGAAGCCATTGAATTATTAGACTTTACACTGACTAAGATCATTGAATTTTATAAAATACCAACCTTGATTATATCAGGTAATCATGATAGTTCAGAGCGATTAAGCTTTGGTAATAAGTTATTAGAACACAAAAACTTATTTATTCAAGGACTAATTTTTGATGAAATTAAAAAAGTAACAATTAATGATGAATATGGTCCTGTTAATTTTTACTTAGTTCCCTATGCTCACCCGATGAATGTTAAATATCAATATAATGATACAAATATCATCGACCATAATAGCTCTTTAAAAGCGATTATCGATAAAATGAGTGATGATTTTAATGAATTTGAGCGTAATATATTAATCACACATAATTATTTAATATCAAGTTCTGAAGATATACTAACTTCTGATTCCGAACGCAGCTTAACAATCGGTGGAACAGAATATGTTGATGCAACACTAGTTGAAAAATTTGATTATGTAGCGTTAGGACATTTGCATAAACCGCAAAAGGTGAAACATGATTATATTCGCTATTCAGGCTCATTATTAAAATATTCATTCTCTGAGACAGATTTTAATAAAGGGGTAAACATCATCGAACTTAAAGAAAAAAGTAGTAAACAAATTACTTTTATTCAATTGGAACCCATACGTGATATGCGAATTATCAAGGGAGAACTAAACACTTTAATAGATAAGAACTTCTATAGTAAAATAAATTGTGACGATTATATTTGTGCCATCTTAACTGATAAAACGGATTTATATAATCCAGCTGATCAACTAAGAACTATATATCCGAACTTAATGCAAATTCAACGTAATAATAATATCATTGAAGTAGAAAGTAGTACGAGGGCATCAACTAATTTTAAAAGTAAATCTACAGTTGAGCTTTTTGAAGAATTTTATGAAAATATTCAAGGTATGAGTTTAGATGATAATCGTCTTAATATCTTAAAAAACGTAATTGATGAAGTTGAAAAGGAAGAAAGTGATTTAGGATGAAATTAATTAAATTATTAATGAATGCTTTTGGTCCTTATGCTGGTAGTCAAGAAATTGATTTTCGGGAAATTCAAAATAAAAGAATTTTTTTAATTACGGGGCCAACTGGTGCTGGCAAAACTTCAGTTTTTGATGCGATCGCTTTTGCTTTATATGGTCAATCGAGTGGTAATGAGCGAGATAGTGATAGTTTTAGAAGTCATTATGCCGCAATAGATGAAATTACCTTTGTTGAATTAGAATTTATGATTCGTGGTGTAAAATATAATGTTAAAAGAATACCGCGGCAAGAAAAACGCAGAGAACGTGGTGAAGGGACAATACTTAAAGCTGCTGAAGCCTATTTAACAAGTGATAATGAAAAACCTTACACTGGGGTTTCTGAAGTAACACGTAAAATACAAGAGATATTAGGACTAACTTATGATCAGTTTTGTCAAATTGTTATGCTCCCACAAGGTGAGTTTCGAAAACTTCTTGAGGCTAATAGTTCTGAACGTGAAGAAATCTTTCGTTGTATTTTCAAAACAGAAGTATTCAAAGCAATTCAAGATAAACTAAAAACTAAAGTAAAATTATTAAATGATACTATTGGCGAGACAAATAGCTTAATTAATAATAATATTGAAAAAATCGAATTTGAAAACGATAATGAATTATCGAATCTAGTTGGGGCAAAATATAAAGATTATGACACAATAATAAATTATGTAGAAGAAAAAATCGAAAAAGAACAAAATTCTATAAATATCATGGCTGAAGAAGTAAAAATTTTAGAAACAAGATTTCTTGAATTAGAAACATTTATTTCAAACGCTAAAATAATAAATAATAAATTTAACGAAAGAGATAATCTTAATATTCGTAAAAATGAGTTAGATCAAAAACAAATTTATATAAATTCTTTAGCTCAAAAACTAGATAAAACAAGAAATGCACAAATTATTTATGAAGTCGAAGAACAAATCATTCATACAAAAAGTAATATTCATAATCTTGAAACGAATCTTAAAGATAATAATATTTTAAAAGTTAAGTTGGCTGAAGAATTAAAACAATTAAACCATGATAAAAAAGCAATTCAAATTGATTATAATCATTTAAAAGAAGACAATCAAAAAACTTTAGTTTTAAGAACAAAGTTAAATAAATACCAAGAATATAATGAATTAAAAAAACAATGTTCACAAATAAATAATGAAATAGATAAAAACACTTTTAAAATGCAAAGTGTACAATTAAAAATTAATCAATTAAATGAAGAAATAAAAAGTCATAATGAACTAGTTAGTCTACTTGGTGATACCAATAATCAAATAAATGAATTAAAAATAAAGAAACTAAATGCGCAAAATGATTGTAAAAGCATTGAAATGATTAAAAGTCTTTGTGATCATATCATCTCTTTAGAAGAAGAATATCTTAAAATAAGTAGTTTATATCAATCATCTCAGAACAATTATTTAACATTAAAAAATGAATATATCCACAAATTCGAGTTGTTTCGCAATGGACAAGCTGGTATATTAGCTAACAGCTTAGTTGAGGGTAATCCCTGTCCTGTTTGTGGTTCAATTCATCATCCGGATAAAGCTTCTGTTATTGAGCTAGTACCGAATGAATTGGAACTTAAAGATTTAGAGGATAAGGTAAACTTATTGGAAATAGATAAAAATGATTTATACAATAAAGTATTTAGTAAAAGTTCGGTGATAAAAGAAAAGTATAATTCTCTAGCAGAACTTGAAAGTAATAAAAATGAAATGAATATTATTGAGAAATTAGCTTTTTACAAGATAGAACTTCAAAGATGCATAGAGAATATTAAGTTAATCTCTTTTGAAATCAATAATTTAGAAAATAATTTAGTTAAAAAACAAGTTCTTGAAAAGAAAATTGATACTTTGTGTATTGAATTAAAAAATAGTGAAGATATAAAAGTTAAAAACAGTGAGGATTTAAATCAATCTCAAAATAAATATCAAATTAATCTTTCATTATTAAAACAAATTGAAGGTGAAATTAGCGATTTTGAAAGTCAAGAAAGTTTAATTAATTATATTGAAAGTTTAGAAAAGAAAGTTAATCACATTGAGCAAACTTATTTAAAAACAGATCAAGAAATCATTAATAAAAATCAAAAAATTATTGAAGTTGAAACTAAAATAAATAATTATTTAAATAATATTAATGATACTAAATCATCCTTAAATCAATTAACTAAAAAATTTGAAATCAAAATAAATTCATCAAATTTTAATAATGTAAATGAATATCATGATTTTCTATTAAATGTTGATAAAATTAAATTGATCGATCAAGAAGTAAGACAATACTATGATGAAGTCAGTTATGTTGATCAAGCAGTCAATAAATTAAATGAAGAACTTATAGGTGTTGAGGTTATTAATATTGATAATTTAATTCAAAATCAAAAGGATGTAAAAGTTAATTTAGAAACTAAGAGATTACAAGAAAGAAACTTGCATAACCTAACTCAAAATAATTATAAAACCATTACTTCAGTAAAATCGCTTTATAAAAAAGTGAAAAATAAAATAGCTGAATTTAATTTAATAAGCGAGATTTCAAAAGTAGCTAACGGCGACAATAACGAAAGATTAACATTTGAAAGATTTGTTTTAGCAGCATATTTTGATGAGATTATAAGAGCAGCAAATCTTCGCTTAATTGAAATGTCTAATAATAGATATGTCTTAATTAGAAAAGAAGAAAAAGGCAAAGGAGCTAGCCAACAAGGATTAGATTTAGAAGTAATTGATAATTACACGAGTAAGGTTCGTTCTGTAAAAACTTTATCGGGTGGTGAAGCATTTATCGCATCACTTGCTCTTGCTTTAGGTTTAGCCGACGTTGTTCAAAGTTATGCAGGTGGTATTCAGTTAGATACGATGTTTATCGATGAAGGTTTTGGTTCACTTGATCCAGAGTCTTTAGACCATGCGATAGCTACATTGACTAGTATTAATAAATCTGGAAGATTAGTCGGTATTATATCACATGTTGAGGAATTGAAAGAAAGAATTGATGCTAAATTAGAAATTATTCCAAGTAAATCTGGTAGTTTTGCTAGATTTGTCTTGTAAATTTTAAAATTATTAAACTGATTAACTTGTATATTGATGGATAAAAATGTTATTATATAAAGTGATAGTTATTTTTTACTGATTTTATAAAGGAGTGATATAATGCCTGGATTTTTACAAAGATTATTTGATCCTGGACTTAAAGAAATAAAAAGATTAGAAGTAATAGCGAAAAAGGTTGTTACTCTTGAAAATGATATGAAACAACTTTCCGATGAAGAACTTAAAAATAAAACTATTGAATTTCGTGGTCGTTTACAAAATGGTGAAACAATCGAAGATTTATTAGTTGAAGCATTTGCTGTTGTTCGTGAAGCTTCCACTCGTGTACTACATATGACACCATTTGAAGTGCAAATAATTGGTGCTTTATCAATCCATTACGGTAATATCTCTGAGATGAAGACGGGTGAAGGAAAAACATTAACATCAACAATGCCAGCTTATCTTAATGCCTTATCGGGTGAAGGTGTTCACATTGTTACAGTAAATGAGTACTTAGCAAGCCGTGACTCTCGCGAAATGGGAGAGTTATTTATATGGTTAGGATTAACAGTAGGTTTAAATTTAAATAGTTCAACAAAAGAAGAAAAGCAAGCAGCTTTTGCAAGTGATATTGTATATACTACAAATAATGAAATAGGCTTTGATTATTTGCGTGACAATATGGTTATCTATAAAAAAGATAAAGTCTTAAGATCACTAAATTTTGCGATTATCGACGAAGTTGACTCGATTTTAATCGATGAAGCACGTACACCATTAATTATTTCTGGTGGATCTAAAAAAGGTGCTAATTTATATATGAATGCTGATATGTTCGCAAAATCATTAACTGAAGAAGATTTTGATTTAGATATTAAAACACGTAATGTTCAATTGTCTGAAATAGGGATTGAGAAAGCAGAAAAAGCATTTAGTATCGATAATTTATTTGATGTTACTCATGTACAATTGTTACATCATATAAACAATGCTTTGCGTGCTAATGTTGTAATGAAATTAAATGTTGATTACGTTGTAGACAACGGTGAAGTAATTATTGTTGACCCATTTACAGGACGTTTAATGAAAGGACGTCAATGGAGTGAAGGATTACATCAAGCAGTAGAAGCTAAAGAAGGCGTAGAGATTAAAAAAGAAACACAAACTTTAGCTACCATTACCTTCCAAAATTTCTTCCGTATGTACAAGAAATTATCAGGTATGACTGGTACTGCTAAAACTGAAGAAGAAGAATTCCGTAACATCTATAATATGTATGTTGTTGAAATTCCTACAAATAGACCCATTGTTCGTGAAGATGCTGAAGACTTAATTTATGCATCAATTGATGCTAAATATAAAGCATTAACTAATGATGTTGTTGAAAGACATAAATTAGGTCAACCAATCTTAATTGGTACAGTTGCAGTTGAAACATCTGAAATAATATCCGATTATTTACGCCGTAAGGGTGTTAAACACAATATATTAAACGCTAAAAATCATGAGCGTGAAGCTGAAATTATTTTAAATGCAGGTCAAAAAGGTGCCGTAACAATCGCTACAAACATGGCAGGTCGTGGTACGGATATCAAACTTGGCGAAGGTGTAAAAGAATTAGGTGGACTAGCAGTTATTGGTACAGAACGTCATGAATCTAGACGTATTGATAACCAACTACGTGGACGTTCAGGCCGTCAAGGTGATCCTGGTTATTCAAGATTTTATTTATCGCTTCAAGATGAACTAATGAAACGTTTTGCTTCTGAACGTATTCAAGGTATGCTTAGTCGTTTAGGTTTAAAAGATGATCAAGCAATTGAACATAAATTAATTAGTCGTTCAGTTGAATCAGCCCAAAAACGAGTTGAAGGTAATAACTTTGATAGTCGTAAAACATTACTACAATACGATGAAGTTATTAGACAACAACGTGAGATAATTTATAATCAAAGAACACAAGTTTTAGAATTTAGTGATATTCGACCAATTGTAGAAGAAATGTTTAGAAATGCGATTTCAAATCATGTTAATGAATATTTAGGTCAAACGGATAAAGAAACGAAGCAAGATAACTTAATTGCATTAATCAAGTTCTTTAATAACAATATTTTTGGACCTAATGTATTAAATTTACAACAATTAGAAAACCTAAAAGTAGTAGAAGTTGAAGAGTATATTTATAATTTGGCTCTAGATGAATTAGATCATAAAGCAAGTATATTTGAGACTGAAGTCTTCCAAGAATTCTTGAAGGTTATAGTATTACGTATTGTTGATATGCGTTGGACTTCTCATATTGATGTTATGGATGGTTTACGTCAAAGTATTGGTTTAAGAGCATATGGACAAATTAATCCATTAATAGAATATCAACAAGAAGGTTTTGAATTATTTGATAGCATGGTGCGTTCAATTAATGATGATGTTTTACGATATATCATAAGAGCACAAGTACAACAAAATTTAAAACGTGAAGAAGTAGCTAAACCAACAAAAACAAATTCTGGAAAAGAAGAAGTAAAACGTCAACCCATTAAAAGTAGTAAAGTAGGGCGTAATGACCCTTGTCCATGTGGTAGTGGAAAAAAATATAAACAATGTTGTTTAAATAAATAATAATAAACCCTTGTTTTAATACAAGGGTTTTTATAAAGGTAGATGATATTATGGACTTACTTGAAATAAAGCAAGAATTTTCGCGATTAAGCGAACATTTTCATGAATTAAAAAGTTATATTGATCTTGAGTTAATTAACAATGAAATAAATCGCCTAGAAGAAATAATGAAAGAACCCAATTTTTGGAGTAATCAACGTGAAGCTAAAAAAATAATTGATAAAAGTAATAATTTAAAAAATAGATTAGATGTTCTAGGTGACTTATCTAGTAAAGTAGAAGATATAGAAGTTGGCATTACTTTAGTCGATGAAACAGAAGATGATGCTTTAAGAATGGAAATCACGAAATTACTTAAGAAATTAGATAGCGAAATGCATAATTTTGAAATTGAATTATTACTAACAGGTGAATATGATAAAAGTAATGCTATTTTAGAAATACACCCTGGTGCTGGTGGTACTGAATCACAAGATTGGGGCGAAATGTTATTAAGAATGTATACGCGTTACGCTGAATCTAAAAATTTTAAAGTAGATGTATTAGATTATTTAGAAGGTGAAGAAGCTGGCATTAAGAGTGTTACAATTCTAATTAAAGGTACGAATGCTTATGGATATTTAAAAGCTGAAAAAGGCGTTCATCGTTTAATACGTATGTCACCATTTGATTCATCAGGTAGAAGGCATACCTCTTTTACCTCAGTTGATGTTATGCCTGAAATCGACGAGGACATCGAAATTGAAATAAGATCCGAAGATTTAAGAGTTGATACTTATCGTGCAAGCGGTGCAGGTGGGCAACATGTTAACAAAACGGAATCAGCGATTAGAATTACTCATTTACCTTCGGGAATTGTGGTGAGTTGCCAAGCTGACCGTAGTCAAATTCAAAATCGTGAGACGGCTATGAAGATGCTTAAAACTAAGTTATATCAATTAGAATTACAAAGACAACATAATGAATTACAAAATATTCGTGGCGAGCATAAAGAAATTGGTTGGGGAAGTCAAATAAGATCATATGTGTTCCATCCATATTCTTTAGTTAAGGATCATCGTACGGATGCTGAAATAGGAAATGTTCAATCTGTAATGGATGGAGACATTGATTATTTTATTAATGAGTACTTAAAGTTCCAGATAAAGTTGTAGAGGTGCAAGATGGAGTATTTACATAACAAGGTTGGTACGCAGATTTTTGGTTTATTAATTATGATATTTGGCTGTTTTATTTTTGCTTTAGGTTTTAACACTTTTGTTTTACCTAATCACTTATTTACCGGAGGAGTAACGGGCATTAGTTTAATTGTTTTTGAATTAACGAATATTTCTCCAGCATATACGCAGTGGTTTTTAAATTTACCATTACTTTTTGTAGGTTGGTATTTTATCGGAAACAGTTATGCATTTAAAATAATATTTGGCTCCTTATTTTTGCCACTCGCAATAAAATTAACGGAAAAATTAAGTTATGTTATTGATACTCCTATTTTACTTTCAGTTATTATTGGTGGAACTTTATTAGGTTTAGGTCTAGGTGTTATACTAGCTGTTAATGGTTCAACAGGTGGATTAGATATCCCAGCTCGTCTTTTGAGTAGACATACAAGTTTATCATTAGGTAAAGCGGTTGGAATAATCGATATGATTGTCATTTTAGTTGGAATATTTATCTTCCATAATTACAACAATACTGGGATTGAAAAGGGACTCTATGCTGTTTTATTGCTAATTATCATGACAGTGGTAATTGATTTATGTACTCGTGATCGATATTTGAAATTTTTTAAGAATAAATTAAAAAAAAGATAGTTTGGAAGTGATTTTATGAAAAATTCATTTAGCTATAAAATTTGTATATTATTTTTAGTAATGGGATTAACTTTAGGAATATCAGGATGTACTTTTTTTAAAAAATCTGAATCAAACTCCAATTTTCATGCTGAAATCGATAAATTATTAGCAATATTAAAAGAAAATTCATTTTATTATGAGAATGAAGAAGAATTATATGAAGGTGCATTACGTGGTATTGTTGCTTCATTAGAAGATCCATATTCTACTTATTTTGATGAAGAAGAATATAATAATTTTCTTAGCCAATTGCAAGCATCATTTGCTGGATTAGGAGTAACCATAGGTACAAAAGGTTCATATCCGATTGTTACTAGTGTAATAACTGATTCACCAGCTTCAAAAGCTGGAATAAAAGTTGGAGATACGTTATTAAAGGTTGATGGAGAAGATTTAAAAGGTAAATCAAATAGTGAGATTGCGTCCTTGATTAAGGGACCTAAAGGATCAGCAAGATCAATTGTTATCGCAAGTGATGACATGAATAATCAAAATACAATCAATGTTACTTTGGATACAGTAACGACGGATACGGTCTTATCTGAAGTGATTGAAGTAGAGGACAAGAAAATTGGTTATTTGGTCATTACAACCTTTGGAGAACCTACTACACTTGAATTTGAAAATGCTATGGAAACCTTAAAATCACAAAATATTGATGGGTTAATCATAGATGTTAGAAGTAATCCCGGTGGATATTTATCTACTGTTAAATCTATGTTAGATTACTTTATTGATAGTGAAGATCCTTTTATGTATCAGCAATATAATGATGAGGAAAAGGTGCCCTATTATTTAAAAGATGGAAAATCTTATAATATGGATGATATCGTCATATTAATAAATGAATATAGTGCCTCTGCTTCAGAAATATTTGCGGCAACCATGAAAGAATTAAAAAATTATCAGTTAATCGGAAAAACAACTTTTGGAAAAGGAACTGTTCAAGTGACGAATTTTATTGATGATGATGAAACAAAAACAGTAAAATATACAACGAGTCTTTGGTTAACATCGACTGGTGTTTGGATTCATGGAAATGGTGTAAATCCTTCGATTGATGTTGAGTTAATTAAATTTAAAGATTTAGCATTTTTAGAATATTCTGAAGATTTGATGATTGATCATGTCGATCAAGAGATTAAAGAAATGCAAGTTTTATTAACGAGATTAGGATATATTACACGCACTGATGGCTATTTTAATATTCAAACGAGTGATGCTGTAAGAGATTTTCAAGAAGATTATATGGGAATTGATAGAGCAACAGGGTTTGTAACTGAAGAAACAATCTATGAACTTAACTTAGAATTAATTAAGTATTTAAATAATTTAGAAAATGATGAACAATATTTGAAAGCTATCGAATATATCGTTCAAAATTAGGTGATAAAAATGCAGAAAAATGAATTCGAATTAGTCTCTATCTATAAGCCAACAGGAGATCAACCAAAGGCAATAGAGAAATTAGTGGCAGGGATCAAACAAGGGAAACATCATCAGGTTTTATTAGGCGCTACAGGTACAGGAAAAACATATACTGTTTCTAACGTCATAAAAGAAATTAATAGACCAACCTTAATATTGGCACATAATAAAACTTTAGCGGGACAGCTATACTCAGAATTTAAACAATTTTTTCCTAATAATGCAGTGGAATACTTTGTTAGTTATTATGATTATTATCAACCGGAAGCTTATGTTCCATCAAGTGACACTTTTATTGAAAAAGATGCACAAATAAATGATGAAATTGATAAACTTAGACATAGTGCGACAAGTTCAATGATTGAACGTAGTGATGTTATTATCGTCGCTTCTGTTTCATGTATCTATGGATTAGGAGATCCCGAAGAATATAGTAAATTAGTTGTTTCAATCAGAGTAGGAATGCAAATGGATCGGAACGCTTTACTAAGTGAACTGGTTAGAATTCAATACGAGCGAAATGATTTAGATTTTCATCGTGCAACATTTAGAGTTCGTGGAGATGTTGTGGAAATAATACCTTCATCCCATGAAAGTAATTGTATTCGTGTTGAATTTTTTGGCGATGAAGTTGATCGGATTCGTGAAATTGATGTTGTAACAGGCGAAGTCTTAGGTGAGAGAACTCATGTAGCAATCTTTCCAGCTTCACATTATGTTACTAGTGATGAAAAATTAGAGATCGCAATTAAAAATATAGAAGCAGAATTAAAAGAACGTTTAAAGGAATTTAATGAACAAGGCAAATTACTTGAAGCACAAAGAATCGAACAAAGGACAAATTATGATATCGAGATGTTAAAAGAAATGGGATTTTGTTCTGGTGTGGAAAACTATTCTCGCCACTTAACTGGTAGAAAAGAAGGAGATACACCGTATACATTATTAGATTTCTTTCCTAAAGGAGATTGGCTTTTAATTATAGATGAGTCCCATGTTTCGCTTCCACAAGTTCGTGGGATGTATAATGGTGACCGGGCAAGAAAAACAACTTTAGTTGATTTTGGCTTTAGATTACCTTCAGCACTAGATAATAGACCACTAAAATTTGAAGAATTTGAAAAGAAAATCAATCAAGTCATTTATGTTTCAGCTACCCCTGGTGAGTATGAATTGACTCATGTTGATGAAGTAGTAGAACAAATTATTAGACCTACTTACTTAATAGATCCAGAAATTGAAGTAAGACCATCAGAAAATCAAATTGATGATTTAATTGATGAGATACGTGCGAGAATTGATAAAAATGAACGTGTACTTGTAACTACTTTAACAATTAGAATGTCTGAAAAATTAACTGATTATTTTCAAGATATTGGTTTTAAGGTCGCTTATCTTCATGCAGAAGTTAAGACACTTGAAAGAATTGAAATCCTTCGAGATTTACGGATTGGAAAATACGATGTGATCGTGGGTATTAACTTACTTCGTGAAGGATTAGATCTTCCTGAAGTATCACTCATTGCGATATTAGATGCAGATAAAGAAGGCTTTCTACGTAGTCAACGTTCACTAATACAAACAATCGGACGTGCAGCACGTAACGTAAATGGAAAGGTAATTATGTATGCTGATAAAATGACAGATTCAATGAGAATCGCAATTGACGAAACATACAGAAGAAGAGAAATTCAAGATACATATAATAAATTACATGGAATTACCCCACATACGATACAAAAAGCAATCAGAGATGTTATTAAAGCTACACAAGAGTCCGAAGAAAAAACGGAATATACTGAAAAATCTATTAAAAAGATGACCAAACAAGAAAAGTTAGAGATGATTGCTAACTTAGAAGTTGATATGCGTAATGCCGCAAAAGGCTTAGATTTTGAAAAAGCGGCATCATTAAGAGATGTCATCTTTGAATTAAAAGCAGAATTATAATATAAATTTAAACTTCACATTTTGTGGAGTTTTTTTTATGTAAGCGGTAATCGATTACACACTAGAACTCTTTGACATTATAATTTTAATATAATAAGATAAAAATAGTTAGATAATAATGGATGGAGTGAAATCATGCGTGGAAAATGGTGGCAAGAAGCTGTAATTTATCAAATATATCCTCGTAGTTTTTGTGATTCTAATAACGACGGGATAGGTGATATTCAAGGTATTATTGCCAAATTAGATTATTTAAAAAAATTAGGGATAACCGCTATTTGGGTGTGTCCGTTTTATAAATCTCCAATGGATGATAATGGTTATGATGTAAGTGATTTTTTCAGTATTGCACCGGAATATGGAACAATGGATGATGTAATTCAATTAATAAATGAATTACACAAACGTGAAATGCGATTAATAGTTGATACGGTTTTAAATCATACATCTGATGAACATCCTTGGTTTGTTGAGTCTAAATCTGCTATTGATAACCCGTATAGAGATTATTATATTTGGAAAGAAGCAAGACCGGACGGGAGTTTACCTTCAAATTGGGAATCTTTTTTTGGAGGCTCAGTTTGGCAACATGATGCTCAAACTAACTCATACTATATGCACATCTTTTCGAAAAGAATGCCTGATTTAAATTGGTCTAATGAATTGATGCGTAAAGATATTTACCAAATGATGGAATGGTGGCTAGATAAAGGTGTAGACGGATTTAGAATTGATGCCGTAGCACATCTTGACCGTAACATGGATTTTCCTAATCATCAAGTACCAAATGGTCGAGATTATTCGCCTTGTTATTTTGAATATAGTAACAGACCTAATGTACACGAATATATTCAAGAAATGCGAAATGTTGTATTAACTCAATATGATGTGATGACGGTAGGTGAAGCAGGTGGAGCTAGTATTGAAGATTCACTTAAGTACTGTGCTTATGGACGGAATGAATTTAATTTGTTAATTAACTTTGATCATTGCTGGGTAGATACGGATGATCATAGCGCTTCTTACGTTCCAGGTAAATGGACATACAAAAAATTAGAATTACCACTTTTAAAGAAGTCTTTTGCGAAATATCAAGTGAATATGTATCAAAAAGCATGGAATACCATTTACTGGTCAAATCACGATCAACCACGTGTCATTTCTCATTATGGTAATGATCATCTTCAATTTCATAATATAAGTGCTAAAATGTTAGCTACGACACTTTATATGATGGGAGGAACACCGATTATTTTCCAAGGTGAAGAGATAGGTATGACTAATGTCGCATATGAGTCACTAGAAGACTATCGTGATGTTGAAATATATACATTATATAAAGAGACAGTTCAACGTGGTTTAGCAACTAATGAGGATATTATGGACAGAATTCATAAGCGAAGCCGTGATAATGCCCGTACACCAATGCAATGGGATCACACTGTTAATGGGGGCTTTTCTACTGTAGAACCATGGATTAAAACTAACCCTAATTATGTTAATATAAATGTTTTAGATAATTTAGTTAATGAAAATTCTATTTTCTATTATTATCAAAAATTAATTTGTATCAGACAAAATAGTGAATGTTTGTTATATGGTGATTTCAAATTATATCTTGAAGATGATGAAAATATTTTTATGTATACACGTTCATTTAAAGAGGATAGATATTTAGTAATAACAAACTTTTTTGACAAAATTGTTGATGTAGAAATACCAAATGAAATTAATTGTGAAAATGCGGAAGTTATTATAAGTAATTATCAATTAAAACAGTTAAAACGTTCTATTTCACTACTTCCTTATGAGGCAATTGTATATCATTTTTAAAAATACGAAAACGCTTTAAAAAGGAAACTATTTACACAGTTTTAATAATTTTTTTAAATGTTATAATAGTGTCATAGAAGTGAAGGGAGTTAAATTGTTATGGATATTTTACAAAATCAATACTCCACAAGTAAATTAGTTGAACTTATGAATGTTTTAAAAAATAAAAACAATAAAAATGTTTTTAATTATACTGTTCCTGATTTGTGGAATGTTTGGAACTATAATGGAGACGAAATGATTCGTACTAATTGGGGGGAATTAATCGTAAATCCATTTAATTTTTATTATGAAGTGATTAATTCTTTTATTTTACCTAAAAAAGAAGCTGATTATAATTATTCAAAACCTATAAATCAAATTAAAAATATAAATAGACCTAAAGATACTCATTATTTAGGTGGAGATTGGATCAAAGAAAGTGTTGTTTATTCCATGATGATTCGAACCTCTACCTCTTGGGATCATGATCGTAGTGGCAATTTAGATGATAAAAATCTTTATGGTTTAAAAGATACGGGTACATTTGTTAAAACACTCGCATTACTTCCGTTGTTAAAAAAAATGGGTGTAGATGTTGTATATATGTTACCAATCTCTAAATTTTCAACTAAAGATAAAAAAGGTGAATTAGGTTCACCATATGGTGTCTCAAACTTTTATGAATTAGATCCAAACTTAAAAGATCCAATTACAGGTAATGAACTAACTGTAGAAGATGAATTTCAAGCTTTTGTGGAAGCATGTCATATCTTAGGTATGAAAGTAATGATCGATATAATTCCAAGAACAAACGCAATTGAAAATGAATTAATTGTTGAACACCCAGAGTGGTTTTATTGGATTAAATCTGATGAATTTAAAGGATACTTCCCACCCTCTGTACCTACAATAGGTAATACGATCAATCCTAAACCGGAGTTTTTAGGTGAGGTTTATAAATCGGAAGATGTTTGGAAACACATTCATAAATTTTCTTATGATCCAAAAACTTTAGATTCTGTAAAATATAAAAAGGTCCTAAATGAATATAAAAATAATCCAAATGTAAGTTTTTCTGATTTGGTTAAACGTGAATTTAATATTCAAATTGCTCCTGCCTTCTCAGATCAAATAAATGATCCACAACCACCATGGACTGACATCACCTTTTTTAGAATGTATGAAGATCATCCAATTTTAACGCAGAATGAGTTAAACAAATATTTGAAAACGGGTGAACAAATTCCACCCTATATTTTATTTGATACGATTAAAAACAACTTTTATCAAGGTAACATTCCAAATAAAGAATTATGGGATTCTTTATCAGGGATCATTCCATATTATCAACAACATTTTGGTATTGATGGTGCAAGAATTGATATGGGGCATGCATTATCAAGCGATCTTCTCAATATGATAATAACTAGAGCACGTAAAGTTGATCCACAGTTCTGTTTCATTGCTGAGGAATTAAGTTCTAGTAATGCTGAAAAGGCAAGAAGCTTAGGCTATAACATGATTATTGGTGATGGATTTTGGCATGAACCTCGATATAAAGATAGAACAAAAACGTTTCTGTACAATGCTTCTAAACTTGCTGCACCGGTATTTGCCTGTGGAGAAACACACGATACTCCTCGTTTAGCAAGTCGTGAAGGCAAACGTACTTTATCGAAAATGTTGACGATTATGAATATGTTTGTACCTAATGCAGTTCCTTTTATTAATTCAGGACAAGAAGTATATGAAGTTCAACCGATGAATACAGGCTTAGACGTTTATCCTAATGGAAGTTTAATGTTAGATAAAAAAGATCCATACTTTGGCAAATTAGCATTATTTGATAAATATGCACTTCATTATTTAAATGAAGATAGATGGGACCTTCCGGATAGTTTAGAAAAGGTTGCTCATATTCGTAAAGAATATTTAGATGTAATCATTAATATTGAGAATTTTTCACCGATCTATTTTAAGGATAATGATATTAATTGTGTAGGTTTTAGTTTTGCAAGTAAAGATCATATTCTATTTATATTCGCTAACCTAGATCCACTTAATGAAGTAGAATGTGTGACCGAATTACAAAATACGAATAAACCATTATATAGTATGGAAAAATTATATTCTACTCATAAGGATACAAAATTAATAAATATTGGTATGAACAATAAATTAAACATCCACTTACTACCAGGAGAAGTTAAAATTGTCAGACTATAAATAGAAGAAAGGGGCGATATAATGATTACACAGTCGTTTACAGACAAAAACACATTTATAAATGAATATAAAAAACGTTTAGAGAACACTTTTAATGTAAAATTTAATGAAACTTCTTCAACTCAAAAATATCTTGTATTAGCGAATTTAGTAAAAGAATTAGCTACTGAAAATTGGTCCAAATCTGATGAAGAGATCAAGAATCAACAATTAAAACAAGTTTATTACTTTTCGATGGAATTCTTAATGGGTAGATTATTAACTAATAATCTAATGAATTTAGGGGTATATAATGTTGTTCATGAAGCATTCAAAGATTTAGGATTAGATCTAAATGAAGTAGAAAGTTCTGAAACTGATGCTGGTTTAGGTAATGGGGGACTAGGGCGTCTAGCAGCTTGTTTCCTAGATTCTATGGCTTCCTTATCATATCCTGGTCATGGTAATAGTATTAGATATCAAAAAGGCTTTTTCCAACAAAAATTTGTTGATGGTTATCAAATTGAATTACCAGAATTATGGTTAGATCAAGAATACGTATGGGAAGTATGTAAACCTGAAGAAGCGGTTTTAGTCCCCTTGTTTGGTGATTTAAAAATCGAAGAAGATGGATCTGTTATACATCAAAATGCGATATACGTAAAAGCTGTTCCCTATGATGTGCCAATTGTCGGACATAATACTAAAACAGTAAATAAATTAACTTTGTGGGAAGCTCTACCTCATAATTATCCTAAAGAAGTAGATAAAACAGTATTTGAAGAAAGTATTCGTAAAATTTCTGAATCACTATACCCAGATGATTCTACAGAAGAAGGTAAATTACTACGTGTTAAGCAACAATACTTCTTCGTAAGTGCCGGTTTACGTAGAATCATCAATGAACATAAAAAAGTTTATAATACGATGGAAAACTTTCATGAAAAGGTTATTTTACATATAAATGATACACATCCAACTCTATTAATACCGGAATTAATGAGAATTTTAATGGATGAAGAAAATTATTCATGGGATAAAGCTTGGAATATTACTCAAAAAACGTGTGCATATACAAATCATACGATCTTAGCTGAGGCTTTAGAAAAATGGCCAGTTCGTTATTATCAATTATTGTTACCACGTATTTATATCATTGTTGAAGAAATTGATAAGCGATTCAAAGCAGAATTAATAAATTATTACGGTGAAAATAATCCAAAAGTTAAATCACTCGCAATCATTAATAATAATATTATTCATATGGCTCATATATGTATTGTTGGATGTTTCAGTGTGAATGGTGTAGCTGAACTACATACGAAATTATTAAAAGAAGTTGAAATGAAAGATTTTAATGAATTTTTCCCTAATAAATTTAATAATAAGACAAATGGGATCACTCATCGTCGCTGGGCATATCATACAAATCCACAATTAACACAATTTTTAAATAAATATATTGGTCAAGGTTGGGAAAGTGATATAAACCGACTTGATCAATTAAACGCATTTGCGAAAGATGAAGTAACAAAAAAAGTATTTTATCAAGTAAAACAAGCTCGCAAACAAATTTTAGCGGACTATATTGAACTAAAAGAGGGAATTAAACTTAATGTAAATTCAATCTTTGACATTCAAGTTAAACGCCTTCATGAATATAAACGTCAATTGATGAATGCATTACATATAATGCATCTATATAATAACTTGAAAGAAAATAAGGAGTTTTATGATTCTTTTTATCCTCAGACATTCATTTTTGGGGCTAAAGCAGCAGGAAGTTATTATATAGCTAAAAAAATTATCAAATTAATCAATACGTTAGCCGACGTAGTTAATCAAGATCGAGATGTATTTGAAAAACTTAAAGTAGTCTTTGTGGAAAACTATAATGTTTCATATGCTGAACTTATTATGCCGGCAGCTAATATTTCTGAACAAATTTCAACCGCATCAAAAGAAGCATCAGGAACAGGTAATATGAAATTTATGATGAATGGTGCTTTAACTATTGGTACATTAGATGGTGCTAATATTGAAATTATTGAGTTAGCAGGAAGAGAAAATGCCTTTATCTTTGGCCTAACAGCTGATGAGGTAAATGCCTTTTATCGTAATAAAAAATATAATCCTAAAGAAGTTTATAATTCAAACCCTGATTTAAAAAGGGTACTTGATCAATTAGTTAATGGTTTCTTTACAAAAGTTGATAAGGATGAATTTAAAGATATTTACATCAACTTATTAGAAAAAGGCGATTATTTCTTCGTCCTTAAAGACTTTGAAGCATACTGTAAAGCTCAACATGAAGCGAACGAAATGTATAAACATCAAGATAAATGGTTAGAAATGGCGCTCATTAACATTGCTAACTCATCCTTCTTCTCAAGTGATCGGACAATCGAACAATATTCTGATGATATTTGGAAGTTAAGAAAAATCAAATTTGAATAATATTTCCTTCCTTTTTAGACTGTACAAAAGTACAGTCTTTTTAATTTTAGAAAATAGGGGCTGTAACGAAATTAAAAAAGTGAGTTTTCGGTATTAATTTATTTTGCTTATAAAATGAGAAAATCACACAAAATAACAGCGATAATATAAATGGGAAGAAAAAGAATAGAAGTTCAGACTCAGTTTGATATGTAGTTACAAGATAAAAAAAATCAACCTTATTTATCATAAATAATTGTGATTCAAAGTTGATTTTTTTAATTTAATATTCAAATATTATAGAAAAAAGAGGTGTAAGAAATAAAAACTTATAGATAAATTTTATATTTCGTTACATCCCCTTAGGATTATCTTTTTAATATTATGAAGTCATAAGCGTCTATCTCAATAGTCTTAGTTAAGTCTATGACTTCATTCGTATACAAGTTAACAACCAACTCATTCTTCAATTCATCAATTAATAGATTTAATTTTTGATTTTGATTGTTCAAGACGATGTAGATAGTCTCATTTTCAGCTTGTTTTTTATAAACAATGTGGTTAGTTTCATCATTTGTATCAATCCAAGATAGATCAATTGATTTAAATGCAGGATGATTTTTACGTAACTCGATTAACTTTTTCATAAATTTAAACATATCTAAATCCTGGGTTTCTTCATCCCAAATCATACAGCGGCGATTATCTGGATCGTGTCCTCCAGCTAAAGCGACTTCTCCTCCATAATAAATACTAGGTGTTCCTCCATATGAAAGCAAGAAAACATAAGCAAGTTTAGCTTTTAATTTATTATTATCACATACAGTTAAAATTCTTGTTGTATCGTGACTATCTAATAAATTAAATAAATAAGGACTAACATTTTTAGGATAAACAGATAAAACTTTACTTACAAGTTGTTTAAATTTTGAAGCTTTAATAGCGTCTCTACCGATATAATCAAGTACAGGGAATGTAAATTGATAATTCATAACTGAACTCATTTGATCTGGTTGAAGCCAAGGGGTAGAGTCGTCCCAGTTTTCCCCAACAATAAAGAAATCAGCTTTCGCTTGATCACATGTTTTTCTAAACTTTTTCCAAAACGCATGATCAACCTCATTTGATACATCTAAGCGCCATGCATCAATATCGCACTCTTTAATCCAATATTCGCCAACATGAAGTAAATATTCAATGACTTCAGGATTTTCGGTATTCCACTTAGGCATTGCAGGAGTAAATGCAAATGTATCAAAGTTTAATTCATTTTGTCCATCAATAAATTTAAACCCAATAGGTGTTGTTCCTTCATAAACAGGATATTTTTTTATATGGAAATAATCTTTATATTGTGAAGCTTCACCATTTTTTAAAACATCTTTGAAGAAAGGATGGTAAAAACCACTGTGATTAAATACAGCATCTAACATGACTTTAATTCCACGCTTATGAGCTTCTGTAATTAATATTTTTATTGTCTTTAAATCACCAAATTGAGGATCAATTTCAAAATAATCAGTTGTGTCATATTTATGAATAGATGGAGATCTAAATAGTGGTGTGAAATAAATGCCGTTAGCCCCTAAATCTTTGATGTAATCTAATTTTTCAATTACACCTTGTAAATCTCCTCCAAAGAACATATCATTTGTAACTTTATCAATGCTATTCCAAGGTAACGTATTTTGTGGATCATTTTCTTTATTCCCATTACAAAATCTTTCTGGGAATATTTGATACCAAATGGTATCTTTTACCCATTCAGGACCTTTAAAGATATCTATTTCATTAATAAAAGGGAAATTGAAATAGTTAAATAAATCGTATGCCTTTTTATGATCATGTACAATATCTACAATTGTACGACATCCAAATGCGAGTTTGTCTTCTTGCTTCTCAAGAACAAATATATATTTCATACGGCGATATTTTGGTTTAACCGAAATAAACCAATAATCATATAAATCTGTAGTGTATTCTTTGAGCATATACATTGATTCGCTACCTTCATATAGCCAAACATACTCATTGGTATCTTTATCAAATACGTCCTTATTTTGTTTTTTACCCCAATTAAATGGATCACCAAAAATGAATCTAATCTTTTCTACATCATCTTTTGCGGTTCTAATTTTAATATGTACAGTTTTTGAATCATAAGCGTAAGCATACTTGCTTTTTGCTTCATGATAAACTGCTGCTAAGTTAAATGTCAACATAACCTCTCCTTTCAAATGAATTATAAATTAATAGGAAAACGCTGTCAATTGAATTTCAATGTGGTATTGTTTACAGCATTAAAAAAAGCGCTTTTCATGATATAATAATAGTAAATCTTAGTGAGGTGAAGTATGAAAAAATTTTTAAATTTATTGTTTATTTTTATAATTACTTTAACATTATCAGCTTGTAAAACGAAAACAGAAACGCAAACGGACACGACTGACTTAATTGAACCAAAATGGTTAGAAGATGAAACTGGAGTATATTATCAGGTGTTTGTAAGATCTTTTGCTGATTCTAATGGAGACGGTATTGGTGATTTGAATGGGCTAACAAATAAATTAGATTATTTACAGGATTTAGGTGTTGAGGGGATTTGGTTAATGCCAATTCATCCTACTGATAGTTATCATGGTTATGATGTGAAAGATTATTACGCTGTTAATCCAGAATATGGAACAATGGAAGATTTTGATAAATTAATTGAAGAAGCTCACAAACGTGAGATTAAGATAATACTTGATTTAGTTGTAAATCATACATCAAAAAACCATCCTTGGTTTATTAGTTCAAGTCAAAGTGAAGAATCGGAATATCGTGATTATTACACTTGGGCAGCCCCTACTGAAAGTAGAGTTACTAAACTAGGCTCTGATGGTCAAACTATATGGTACCGTTTAGGTGATATGTACTATGCAAGTTATTTTTCCGACACAATGCCAGACTTAAATTATACTAATGAAGAGGTCCACGATGAGGTCATTAATATTGGAGAATATTGGATAAACAAAGGTGTTAATGGATTTAGATTAGATGCAGCTAAGCATTTATACGGGGTTAATGAAGTACCTAAACAATATAATTATCTAAACAATATTTACTTTTGGGATGAATTTAGAACGGCTTTACAAAAGATTGATCCCAATGTATACTTAGTAGGAGAGGTAATGGACAACGCTGCTGTCTATTCGCTATACTATGGGGGATTAGATTCTAATTTTAATTTTGATGCAAGTAATTTAATACTTGATTCTGTTAATAACGGAAATGGAAGTTATGCTAATCGCTTGAATCAAATATATATCCAAATAGGGAGAGAAGAAGAAGATTTTAGAGACTCACCATTTTTGAGAAATCATGATCAAAATCGTACAGCTTCTATTTTACATGGTGATATTGAAAAGATAAAATTAGCTGCGGAAATGTTGTTAACATTACCAGGAAATCCTTATATCTACTATGGTGAAGAGATTGGGATGTTTGGTGTAAAAACTGATGGTAATGTGACTGGCACTGGCGTTTGGGATGAAACAAGAAGATTACCGTTTGTTTGGGGAGATGAACAAGTTACCCCAGATTGGATGGATAATAAATGTAGTCAACTTCTTACTTCATGTAATCAACCCATCAACCCATTAAACATTCAAATAAATGATGAAAATTCATTATTTAATACTTATAAAGAAATGATAAAATTACGTAGTGAAAATTCAGCATTAGATTTAGGTAAATTTGCACCATTCATCTCATCGACGAATTATGTTCAAGGTTTCTTTAGATATGATGATCAACAATTATTAGTTGTCATACATAACTTATCAAATGTTGAACGTGATATGCCTGTATTTACTAATGCTGAACTTATCTATCAATCAAAAGGAAGTTATTCATACAATTCAAGCAGAATTGATGCAACATCTACAATTATATTAGAGTTACCCTATGAAAAACTAAATGAATTTATATTGAATTAGGAGTGTGATTATGTTTATATTTCGATACTTTACATACTCATTAAAATCAATCTCTAAGTTATTTTCTTTAAAAGATGAGAAAATTATTAAAGTTTTACTCTACTTTTTGTTAATAACAATGATTTATTCTTTTCCAATGAATTTTAATTTAATTCAAAATAATGGATTTCAAATAACACAATTGACGATAGCTGATAGTATCAATGAAGATTATGTAGATAAACTACCTAGCGATTGTATAATCAGTTCAACGATTAATTGTTCTGAATCTGAAAACCTTGAAATTCAAGCAGGGGAGTTATTGCTTGTATTTAATGCAAATCAAAATTATGAAGTTAAAAATGATAGTTTAGTTTATTATAAAAATAGAATTGTATTTAATTCCAATGGAGATGTTATTGAATCAAATTATAACTATGATGAAGCTTTAAACACAAGTGAACTTAAAACACTAACATCAGAAGAAGTAACGAATAAATTAATAAGTGGTTTTGAAGGTGAGTTTTCACCTGAATCAATATTTGCAAGTATAGCTTTTTTTACATTTAGTAATATATTGATGAATACTATATATATCATAATTGCTTCAATACTAGCACTATTATTAAGATATGGTTTAAAAAAGTTCCTATCATATAAAGAAGCATTTAAACTATTTGTTTTTTCATCAACTTGGCCAATTATCATTTGTGTGATCGTTGGAATGTTTGGATTGTATCCTTTCATGCCAGTTATTTACCAATTTGGTACACCACTTATGTTCTTACTTGTTTTTTATAGAAATATTGGTAATGTAAAATAATGATATTAAGCATAAAATCACTAAATAATTCGCAATCATTAAACTACAAGACACATACAGAAGTGTTGAAAAAAGCAACAGGGTTAGAATCGTTTCTTCCCGTTGCTTAAGTATCATATTTATTGTCTAATTTATATTGACAATTCAGGTATTTAAATAAACTTTAATCATAATAAAACCACGATACAACCAAAGGGTATCGTGGTTATTTGTTATTTATGCTCGCGTTTTTTTGTAATAAAATATTAAACCAGCAGCAGTGATTGTGATTGCAGCTACTGAAACACCAATAATTAAACCTAAATTATTACCGTTATCATTCGGATTTCTAGGTTCAACTGGTTCGATGGGTTCAACTTGATACATGACTAATACTTCATTTCCTTTAATGTAGTATTTGTTAGAAAGTGTATCTATTGTTTCTGTACCAGCTTCTTTTTGGTTTACTACAAGATTCCAATCTCCTTCTGGTAAATTAAATTGTTGGAGATTTTTGCTACCATTAATCATGACGATGATATCACCCCATGTGTCACCACTTGCATAGTCTTTAAGTTTATATGCGATAACACCGTTTAGATCTTTATACATAAATTCTAGGTTATCAATAATTTCAACTGAAGTAGCCATTCTAAAGGCTGGTTGAGCTTTTCTTAATGTGATTAAACCTTTATAGTAATTAAAAACTTCGATATTTTTTACTTTTAAACTCCAGTCAAGTTGGTTTACACTATCAGGTGATTCATAACTATTATGGTCTCCACCTTTACTTCTCATAAAATCAACACCTGCATGAAGGAATGGAATACCCTGTGAAGTTAAGACAATACCATTTGCTTGTTTATGCATATTACTTATTGTTTCATAATCTTTACTTGATGATGAAGCCATAAGTTTATCAAATAAAGTATGGTTATCATGTGCTGAGACATAGTTAATTGTATTAGTAGGTTCTGTGTGCCAAACATTATAGTTTCCTAGGTCAGGATGATTAATTCCTCCTGTAATACCGTATTTAACTTTGGATATTGATGTTAAATTACCTTGTACAAATCCTTTGTTAGGTGCATCCATTACAGCGCCCTTAATACCATCTCGTGTATCATCATTAAATGCGGCTATTAAAGGCATATTTTTTACATTATCTTTGTCAGCACTAATTGCATCACTCATTACAGAACTTCCACCCATCCAAGGTTCACCATAAATTATAATTGTTGGATCTATAGAGTGAAGTTCAGCTTTGATTGTAATCATAGTTTCAACATCATGTAAAGCCATTAAGTCAAATCTAAAGCCATCAATATTATACTCTCTTGCCCACATTATTAGTGAATCAACCATAAATTTTCTAGCCATTACACGTTCAGATGCTAACTCATTACCAGTTCCAGATCCATTAGAGAAACCACCGCTTTGTGTCATACGATGGAAATATCCTGGCAGAATCAAATGGAAATTAGAATCTGATGAAAGTCCTGTATGGTTATAAACAACATCCATTACAACACGGATATCATTATCATGTAAAGTTTGGACCATTTGTTTAAATTCATTTACTCTAACTTCGCCTTTATAGGGGTCAGTTGAATATGAACCCTCTGGCATATTAAAGTTTAAAGGCATGTAACCCCAGTTAAATATTCCTCCAGCCTTTTTAGCATAAATTGGATCGTTAAGTCTTGTTTCATCTACAACACCAAAGTCAAATGATGGTAATAGATGTAGATGCGTAATTCCTAATTCAATTAAATGATCAAGTCCAGTAGTTACACCTTGATATGAAGTTCCTCTTTGTGTAAGTCCTAGGAATTTTCCCCTCCATGCATTATTTCCATTCCATGTTTGGTGTGTTGTTAAATCTCTAACATGTAATTCATAAATAATTGCATCAGTATAATTTTCCATATTATCTGGTTTTACTTCTGGAGTCCAATTAGCAGGGTTTGTTTTACTAAAATCAAGTACCATACCACGTATACCATTTACACCACCACTAGTGGCATAGGGATCGACCACTTCAGATGTAGCTGAATCATTAGTTACTTTATAAGTATAATATTTACCATGTTGATCACCATTAATTGTTGTACTCCATACACCCTTCTCACCTAATGTCATATTTACACATTCGCCAGTGTCATCTCCACCATCTTGGATAGTTGAAGGAGCACCAGTTGTATATAAACATACTTGTACGTTAGTTGATATAGGAGCCCATAATTTAAATGTTGTTGATTGAGGCGTGTATATGGCTCCTAATTCACCTTCATAATAGAAAGCATTTTCAAATTCAGTAGAATCATAAATTCCATCATAAGTTATTGAATATTTTTTTTCGCCATCATCAAAATTAACGATTAGTTCATAACTAGACGAAAAATCCAATTTTGTTGATATGGAAATTGTTCCTTTTGTACCACTCATTGAAATGCTAGATGGTGTCATTTCAACATTATCCTTCATAAGTCTAACAGCTGTTTGATCAACAGCTTTAGTAGTTATAAATTGGATTTGATTTAAAGATTTAAAATAAGCACTTGTTATTTTATTTGAACGATCAGGTCCATTAGGATCATTTGGTGAATAACCGATATTCGGATCACCTTGAACAAAATACGCGTGAAGTTCACCATTTTCATTAGTCTTCGACAAATCCAAGAATCGATCCATACTGACATCTTTATAATCCCAACCTGTTCCAGTCTTTATTATAATCCCAACACTTGTTGGTGGAGTAGTTGCACTATAACCACTAAGATCAGAAATATTTATCGTAGTAACAGTACCATATTCATCAAGATCAATTGACATTTTTTTATCTGCACCGGGCTTATTTCCGGGTAGTTTTTCCCATATGTGCATATACATATTACTATAATTGTTGTCAAATCTGTAGTAGTGAATAACTAATTTAGAAGTAGTACTAGCATTAGCTTCATAGTTAACTGATACTATAAATAAAAAAGTAAACGCTATAAAATTAATGAAAAACCATTTTTTAAGTAATTTCATTTTGACCCCTCCTTGAACTTTATATATTAATTATATTAGAATTGAACGCTGATGTAAACGCTATTACAACTGTAACTAGTTTCAAGATGATATAATGTAAACGCTATTAAAAGTGGTAACCGTTACATCTGTAAAATGATTGTAAATTAAAATTTCTTATGATAGACTTTAATTACAGCCAATAATGTAAGGGCTTTAAAGCTTATATAAAATGCTTTAATCCATTTACGATATATTTAAATAGAGAATAGGAGGGACTCTCGATGAGAAAAATTTTAATGTCTGTTACGGCATTAGTATTATTTTTATTTATTAGTACAGCAGCTGTAAATGCTGCAGAAGCTCCAGCAGCTTGTACTGTAGATCAAAAAACATTAGTATTCCACTACTTGAGATTTGATCAAAATTACGAAAAAGTAGGTATCCATTTATGGAATACTGGTGGAACAGGTGACACTGTTTTAAAATCTGGTGTAGATGATTTTGGTGCTTATATTAATATTTGTATCGGAACAATTTCTCCAACAGAAGGTAAATATTCAATAGGATCAGTTCCTTTATATGATGCCACTGCAGGTGATAATAGATGGGCGACTAAAGATACATTAGATGATAAAGATTTAATGATAGATGTTACTTATTTGTTCACTCCAGCTACAGTAGGTGGATCAGATACTCCAGCAGAAATGCATGTTTACTTCCTTCAAGGTTCTGATTCAGTTTATCAACCAAATCCAACACTTAATAATATGTTAATTTTGTATGCTGATTCAGAAGTTAAGTATGAAGGATGGGGTATTCATACATGGAATACAGGAACAGATGGTTCGACAGCTAGTTGGCCAGAACCCGTTCTTTCAGTTGATACAGGTTATACAGATAAAAAATTCCCAGTTCAGTTATATGTGCTTAAAATAGCCGACAATGCAGAAGCTGAAATTGGATTTATTCTTCATAAAGGTGATGCAAAGGCTTGGGGTTCAGATATCTTGTTACCTACAGCTAATGTAAAGGCAAATGGTACTGAAGTACTATATTACATATATAATACAGAAGCTCCAACAACAAAAGAAAATTTTACTCAACTATTAAATACATATGTAACTGAACAATTCGATTTCAAACCATTTAATAATGAAGAGGATAAATTAACAGGTACTTATGCACCAGATCCAACTGTTATTAATGTCTTATTTAATCAAGATGTAAAAATTAAGGTTGATGAAGTAGTAGAATTTAATCCTAATTTCTTTACATTAAAACAAGGTGATACTGAAATCGCAATTGAAGTTAATTATTTACAAAATAAAACTGCTGTTACTGAATTTGTAATTTCATTTGTTGAAGAAAACTTTAAATTAGATTCTACAAAGGTGTACACATTATCTTTTGATAATGGTAAATCTGGTTCTGAGGAACAAAAAGCAGAAATCGAAGTTGACATGGACGTTGTAAAACCTACTATAACCCTTGTAGGTGAAACTGTTATAGAAATTGATCAATATGATGAATTTGAATTTCCAGATTTCGTTGCTACAGACGACCGTGATGGAATTATAACAAAAAGAGTTTATGTACCAGAAGGTAAAGGTATTTTAGATACAGGAAAAGCTGAGAACCAAATATTAACTCTTTTTGTAACAGATGACTGGGGTAATGAAACTAAATTAGATATTACTGTTAAAATTATTCCTGCTCAAGTTGACGATATAGATGACAAAGATAAAGACGATGAAAAAGACGACAATACTGCATTAATTATTGGAGTTATTGTTGGTGTTGTAGCTTTAGTGGGTGCTGCTGGTGTAGTAGTGCTTAGAAAAAAAGCATAGGTAAGAAGGAGGGATTCAAGTGAAAAAATTTTTATTCTTATTATTTGTTTCTATTCTTGCTGTTACAGTGACTGCTTGTCAAAGTACAACAAGCGATGTAGTTGTTACAACCAATGATAATCGTGTAGGATACAAATATAATTTTAGTGAAGATAAAAAAGAAACAACAACAATTAAAGTATGGGCTGATGATACTGACGGTTTATTCATGCAAGAACTAATAAAAGAATTTAACAAAGTATATCCAGAAATACTTGTTGATTTTACACATATGGGTACAGTTGATGCTAGAGAAAGATTACAATTAATGGGTGAAAAAGGGGCGGACATTATCCAATTCCCACATGACCATTTAGCTCCTGCTCTAGAAGCAGATTTACTTTATGCATTACCAACGAGTTATGCTAATTCATTAAATGAACGTATGTCTGATATTTCAATGTCAATTGCAACTGCATGTTTCGATTTTGAAACATCATCATTTGAATGTGATGGAACAAATGAAAATGTATTTGCTGCTCCATTATCAGTAGAATCAATAGCTTTATTCTACAATAAGAGCAAAGTAACAACTCCAGCTACTACATTTGAATCATTAATTGAAGAATTTGCAGCATATCCAGATGCAGATGTAGCTTCAGGAAAATATTTGTTTAATACAAACTATAATGACTCATATTTCTTAACATTTGCTTTAACAGCATTTGGATACTCACCATTTGGACCTAATCAAAATGATCCTGATCATGTAGGATTAAATTCAGACGCTGTTATTAAAGGCTTAACATGGTTAAAAAATGAGATATCACCACTTTATGGTGCAGGAACAACTGCATCAAATATTCAAGCTTTAGCTGATTCTAAATTTGAAGCAGGTGAATTACCATATATTATTACTGGTCCATGGAAAATCGAAACATATAAAGCTTTAGATTTTGAAGTAGGTGTAACAACAATTCCTACTATCAATATTGATGGTGTAGATGTAGCTCCTAAACCATTCGTTGGTGCACAAATGGCTGGTGTATATAAATTTTCTAATAATAAAGAAGCTGCACTTACATTTCTTCAATTCTGGACATCAGAAAAAGGACTAGAAATTCAATACAATTTTAAAGGTAAATTACCAGCTCTTAAAGATGAATTAATCGATGAAATAGACGTTATTAATAATGATGAATACTTAAAAGGTATAAGAGCTCAAATTACAAATACTATTCCAATGCCAACAATACCAGAAATTCAGCATTATTGGGAACCTGTTAGAATTATGTTTACTGAAGCATGGGCAGGCGGAGACCCTGCATCAATTGCTTTAAAAGCAGAAAATTCTTACAACGCTAGTCGTAATTTAGGGCAATAAATAAAATTTTTAAAGGTGACCTTACTTTTTAGTATGGTCACCTTAAAATAATGGTGGTGAAATTATGAAACTTAATAAAAAGCAAGAAAAAAAAGTTAAACATAATAATAAGGAAGATAAGTCTAACCACAATAAAATTATAAGTAAAATAAAAAATATAACAAAAACTTGTATCTCTAAATCAATAAGCTTTTTTACTTTTGAAAATTTGAAAAAAGTATTTCATAATATTAAAAATAGAATATTTAGATTTATAAAATTTA
>JARDZP010000015.1 GCA_029240795.1 Haloplasmataceae bacterium
TAATTATAGTATTTATAAATCATCTAGTTTATTATATAGATATTCATGGTTAGAAAATTCATTTTTATCTTTTTCTATTGCTTTTGTTTTGCATTAAATATAAACAACTCCTGCTACATAACAATCTCCTAAAGCGTCGCGAAACGATTATTCAGTAATAAATGTTTTTTAAGAGTTTCTAACTAAAAATCTTTTACTTGATTATCGTTGTTATAACTAAAATAAGTCTTAGCAAATTCAAGGTATAAGAACAGAGAAATTTAGAAGTTACTGCTACAGCTCATCTACAAAAAAAATTACCTTGAAGGTGACAAAGTCATTCAAGAAACAGATGGAACGTATGTAATTTATTTTACTTATGACGCAGATGGTACATTAATAAGTAAGTATTACGACAATAACATAAGTGATACTACCGAAGGTAATGAATACTTTTATATTAGAAATCAACAACAGGATATCATTGCATTAGCTGACAAAAATGGTAAAATAGTAATACAGTACTTGTATGACGCTTGGGGCAATATAATTAGCATGAAAGAATATGACGCTAATAGTGTTGAAAAAACACTTTCACTAGCAAAGGTTAATCCATATCGATATGTGGATATCGATATGATGAAGAAACTGGCTACTACTATCAAAATTCAAGATATTATAATCCTGAGATAGGTAGGTTCATCAATGCAGATGGTATGATAGGTGAAACTGGGCAATTATTAAGCCATAATATGTACGCATATAGTAAAAATAATCCAGTTATGATATTTGATCCAAATGGATATGCGGCTGAACCTATTTCACTTACAGCGGGTTTACTAATTTTTGGATTCCTTACATTATCTGCAATAATATTTTCTACTCCTCCTGCTCAAGAAGTAATAAAAGATGGATTTGAAGCTGTAGGTAATGCTATTGATGATACTACTAAAAATACTGAGCGATTATATAATTCATTATGGTCTCCAGGAAGAAGTTATTATTTCGCGGATTACAATAAATATTATGAAACTGATTTAGATCAATAATTAGGAGGAAATAATGGAATACGAGCAAATAGATAAGTTATGTTCAATTCATGGAGATAAAATAGATGGATTCTACTTTTTTCATATTTTTGATTATCGAGGTGCACTTTTACAGAAAGAAGCTATAGTAATTTATGAAAATAAAATTTCAATGTATGTTGACTATATTAATAAACATAAGATAGATAAAGTAATTATCTATATTCTTCCAAATGGAATACATTCTTTAAATTTCTTACTTGATATCCCACATGTGAGATTTCTTCGTATATTAGGTAATGTTGATTATACACCATTGTATAAATTAACCAATTTAAAACTATTAATAATAACTGGTAAAAATGAAATTGAATTAGATAAATTAATAGGTTTAGAATCTTTTCATACATCTGCGCCAGATTATATGAGAATTAATAATGAAATACAATCGTTAAAATCATTACATTTAAGTTCTGATGGTATAACTAACATATGTTTTAATGATTTGTCTTTTTTATCTAAAACACCAAATCTAGATACTCTTATTTTTCAATTTACTGATATCGAATCACTAAAAGGGATAGAAGTGTTAAAACAGTTGAAGGTTCTAATTCTAAAATATAATAAAAAATTAACTAATATATCTACATTAAATGGAGTTAGTGATACGTTAAGACATCTACGTATTGAAAATTCTAATAAAATTGAAAATTTTGAAACAATTGGATCATTAAAAGAATTAATATTTTTAATTATTTCGAATATAAAGATGATTAATAGTTTAAATTTTATATATGAGTTAAAAAATCTTAAAAGTTTTTTATTTGAATCAAATGTTATTGATGGAGATATAACTCCAACCATAAATTTGAAACATACGGTTGTTTTTCCTATTAGGAAACATTATTATAAAATAGTCAACGGAGAAAAAATGAAAGTAACCTATAATGATTTCCCATACGGAGAACGCGAAACTGGTGATGAAGAGATAGAACTATGGAGAAGAATAGATACATAGAAAAAATCAAATAGTAGTATAATCCATTCAGTCAACATCTTCTTAATGAGGGAAATAAATTTTGTGCTTTATTTACTATTTAGGTAATTTTATTTATCAAAAGATTCGATATTAACAAATCATTGATTTTGATGAATATAGTTTTAGTTAACAAAAAAAAGCCATATAGGGGAAACTATATGGCTTTTTACTATAAATATATGAGAGAGGGAGTTGAGAGGTAACTATAATATTATCTTTTATTAGCTACAATTAGATTATACTGATTAATTGTGTAATAATTATGTGAATATTTATTATTTTGAATTATTTAATAAAAAAACCATATTTAATATGGTTTCCTTATATTTATTTTATATAAAAGAGGAAAGGGAAAAAAATAAGAAAAACTTTTTTTATCTTGTTAACTACTTTTCAACTACATTTATAGTATAAAATAAAATTGTGTGATAAATATGTGATACAAAAATTTTTATAAAAAAAACCATAATTACTATGGTTTCTTTTTTTATATATATGAGGAGAGAAAATATTAAGAAAAATTTATTTTTATTTACTACTTAACAACTACATTTTTAGTATAAGATAAAATTATGTGATAAATATGTGAAAATATTAACTTTTTATAATTTTTTACTTTTTTAGTAAATACTAATAAGGGTGAATTAAATGAATTATGATGAAATATTAAATATATTAAAAATAATCTACACATCAATCATTTTTAGGATAATTATTATCTTTTTACTTGCGATTATTCTAAATAATTCTATTAAAAAAATCGTTAAAAACTTATTTAAAAATAAACCTGAAGTTAGATACCGAAATGATCAATTAATCCACAAAAATCGAGAAACCGCAAACCGTTTTGTTTTAGGCATTCTTAGAATTATGGTTTGGGTAACAGCGATTCTCATTATCTTTTCACTATTAGATATTGATACTAATGCGATCATCGCTGGTGCGGGAATATTCGGATTAATCATTGGTTTTGGCGCTAAAAACATAATTGAAAGTATTATTACAGGCTTCTTTATGATTTCGGATGGAAATGTATCAATTGGTGATTATGTCAGAATAAATGATACTGCGGGAATTGTTACAGATATTAGTTTAAGAAATGTAACATTAAGAACTAATACAGGTGAATTAAGTATTTACCAAGTGTCTAGCATTAAAGAAATAGTTAATTATTCAATAGATACTAATCATATACTTGTTCATTTAATCATATCTACAAAATATGATTTTAATTTAATTTTTAATACTATTAATCGTACAATCACTGATATTGGTAACGATATCGATACAGAAAGTAAAATTTATATCTCTGGCTTTAATATCTATCAAGATAATTATGAAGTGAGAGTCGCTTGTGTCACAGTTGAAGGAACCAATATTTTTGTTGAATCTATAATAAGACAAGAAATAGTGAGTAGTTTAAAAGAATCAGGTATTGATATGAAAAATATTGAATTAGAAAAAATAGAAGAATAGTCATTCATAGACGTCTGGAACAATTGACATTATTATCTAGGACCAAATGGTCCTTTTTAATTTGATGTTTATAAATGAGGTTGTTTTATGTGACTATTTTTGATTTACGCTATAATCAAAATAATATTTGGAGTGATATGAGTATTTATTTTTTATATAGTTTTCATTAGAGACTCAAAGGATTTAATATGATTATTGTTTTGTATTAACTTTATTTTTAGCTTCAACACAAAAAGAATAATAAACGAAAATATTGATGAATATAATAACTTAAGGGATGATCAAGATGTTATTGATGTTGATTAGATGGAAGTGGTAATATGAAAAAAAGTGTTGTTTCAACGATATTATTGTTGTTACTTGGAATGATTGGTTTATTAGTTACCTATAAAGTAGCCATGTATGATCAAACTGATTTGGTATTACTAATAATTTGTATCTATGTCGCATTTATTTCCTTAATTTATGTAGTTGGCCATTTTGTTATATTAATATTATTAATTGTTGATTGTAAACATCAATCAAAATGAGGAAATACAGTCATAACCCATAAATGTAATAGTATAGACAATAAAGTTTTGAATTCAGTTTATGTTGTTACATAACTAAGTGAATAAAAGATATTATTGTAGTTTTTAATGAGTAGTCCAAACAAGGACTCCTTTTTTATATAAAAATCTTCTCTAATTCATTAATAATTCGACTTTTTTTTATAGTTAATTAAGGTAAAATTACAGTAGTGATTAGAGGTGGGCAAATGAAAATATTTGAGATATTACCAGAAAACTTTTTTTCGATTTTTGCTTCAAATATTAACAATATTTATGCTGATTGCATCTTTCTTATGTTTAATTTTTTTGGTAAAGGAAATTCATTTGGCGCCGATAAAGAAGAAGTTGTATCGATATTATCAGAGTACTTTAATACGAACCAGTATTATTTTATCGATGATGAAACGGATGAAGTAGTAAGATCGTCAAGAGCGAAAGCTTTATCCATTTTACGAAAACTCCGTCGCACAGGCTGGATTTTTGAAGAAGATGACATAAATTATGAAGTGCGGATCAATTTCAATTACTATACGATTCCGATTATTAATACATTACTAGAATTAAAACAAAATAAAGCATTAGAATATCGGGGGTATATTTATTTAATTTATTCGACACTTAAAAATATCGATGAAGACACATTTGGAGATTTAATCTATCAAATATATGACGCGACGAATCGAGTCATGTACCGACTAAAAGGTTTAAACGCAAACATAAAAAAGTATATAAATGATTTATTAAATAAAAAAGAAGTAGATGATTTACAATCCATTGTTGAAAATTTATTTATCGATTATAAGAAAAACATCATTGATGAATCCTATCAACGTTTAAAAACATCAGATAATGTCAGTAAATTTCGTCCTTTTATAATCAGTAAATTAAATGAAATCATCTTAAATGATGCATTTATAAATAAAGTTTGTTTGGATTTGGTTCATACAGATAAGTTCAATACGATTGATCTAGCTAAACTTGATCTATTTGAAAAAATAGAATCCATTATAAGTAATTTTGAAAACCTCGATAATATTATTGATGAAATTGACAAAAAAAATTCCCGCTACATCCAAATGTCAATCTCAAAGATTTTGTTTATTGTCAGTAATTCCATTGATTTACAAGGTAAAATCAATTCAATTTTAAAATATATCATTGATCATCATTTTGATGATCTCAGTTTATTTAAACTAAGTATTCAAAGGAATTTAGATAAAAACTCGCTCTATACCAATTCAATTCGAGTGATTACTAAGCCACAAAAGCTTAAATTAAAGAAAAGCATGAGTCATGAAGAAAAAACAAAACGTCTAAATAAATTACTGGAAAATGGTTTATATAGTAAGAAAAGTATTAATAAATATATGATCGGACTTTTAAAAAATAAGAAAAGTATAAAAGCATCAGAAATAAAAATAGGATCATTTTCTGATTACACACGTTTAATTTTGATTTATATGTATTCTAAGAGTAATAATATCGACTATAAAATAATTAAGTTAGATTCAAAACAAATAATAAACAATTTTGAGTTTACTGATTTTGAAATCTACCGGAGGGGTAAAGATGAGTGATCTTATTTTAGATTTTTCGCAAAAATATCTAAAACTAAAAGAACGTGATAAAAAAAATTTTTCCCGTATAGCGAACAAGCTCTTATCAGTAAATTTCATTACGAACCAAAAAGAAACTGATCTTGAAGATTATTATTTTATTGTCGGTAATTTAGATTTATTTAAATCCTATTTAAGTTTAATGGATTTTGAATTAAATCATTATCAAGCAGATAAAGTCATTATGTTGAGTAATAACGAAAGTTATAATCACTTTAATTTAAAACTAAATGAAAGTATTGTTTTATTAATATTACGTCTTATATACGATGAGAAGATGCGTGAGGTCTCTTTAACAGATAAAATTATTATTAATCTTGATGCAATTCATGATAAATTTTTAAGTACAGGGCTTAAAGACAGAAGAATCAGTAAAACTGAATTAAGACAAATACTCTCAGTCTTTAAAAGATACAATCTCATTGAACTCATTGATACGGATCTAGGTGATGATGAAAGTCGTTTAATTTTGTATCCTTCGATTTTGTATGCGGTCTATATTGAAAATATTAATGAGGTCTATAAAAAGTTAAGTACGTATCGTAAGGGTGGTGAATCAAATGAAGAAACTAGTTCGGATCAAACTGATTAATTGGCATTTGTTTAGTAATCAAACAGTTGAAATTAAAAATAACTCATTGTTATCAGGAGAAAATGGGGCAGGCAAATCCACTTTTTTAGATGCTTTACAATATGTCTTAACGTGTGGGAAAGCCAAATTTAACACAGCCGCTAATACGAATGCCAAACGTGATTTAGAAGGCTATGTGAGATGTAAACTAGGGACTGAAAATCAAACCTATTTACGCAGTGATGAAGTGACGAGTCACATCGCTTTAGAGTTTTACGATGAAATCGATTCTAAATCGATAATAATCGGTGTAATCATTGAAATCAATAAAAACGGGAGAATGTATGAAAAGTTTTATGTGATGGATGATTATCATATTAAAGATGAACTCTATATTGAAAATGAATTAATTAGAGGATACGCAGATTTAAAACGTTATTTATTCATAAATAACATAAGTGTAACCTTCGCAGATACAAAAGAACAAACGCGTAAAATGTTTCTCAATGCTTTAGATATAAAAAACTATAAATATATAGAACTCATTCCTAAGGCACTCGCGTTTAGACCTATTGAAGAATTAAATAAATTTGTGTTTGAATTTTTACTGAATGATAAAAAAGTGAGTATTGATGATTTGCGTCAAAATGTTAGAAGTTATCGTGAATTTGAAAATTTAATTCAAACATTAAAAGAAAAGATTGCGATACTTAAAAACATTGAAACAAATTATGAAGAATATAAAACCTTTCAATATGAGTCGGATACGTATAATATCATCATCAGTTTTATTAATTATGAAGATTTGCTAAATCAAAAAAAAACTTTAGAAAACGTAGTAACTGGTCTTTTTGAACAAGTGGATGATAACCACAGTAAGCAAAGTACACTAGAAGAAGCAATCATCAGACTCTATAAACAAATTGATGACTTACATGTCGCTTTAAACGATAATGAAAGTTATCGCTATTTAAGCGATATTGAAGCCAAATTAAAGACAACAGAAATTAAACTAAATCAGTATACAAAACAATATAATGATTTTAAAACAATCTTAAATAATGAAATTAATTTATGTAAATATGTATTTCAAAGTCTTAAACAAGATGATCTATTAAAAAAGTTTATCCAACTTAATGAAATTGATGCAGTGAATCAAAATGAATTAAAAGCGATGTTGAAACAAATTAAAACACTATATGAACAAATAAAAGATGAGTATTTTTATACATTAATTGAATTAAAAAATAGAAATGAAGAATATGATTTAGAACTCAAAGAAGTAAACGACCAAGTTGAAAGACTTGAAAAAAACCAATTTCGATTTGATAACCAGGTTACAAGACTTAAGTCATTAATTGAAGAAGAAATAACGAAATTAACAAGCAATAAATACGAAGCAAAAGTGCTTTGTGAGTTAATTGATGTGAATGACGAAAAATGGCGTAATGCTTTAGAGGGTTATTTAAATAGTCAAAGATTTGATTTAATCATTGAACCAGAATACTTTGATGTTGCATTAAAGGTCTACGAAAAACATAAAGTAAAAGAAAAAATCTTTGGGGTAGGATTAGTCAATACACACGAAATAGAAAAGTATTTAGACGTCGTTGAAAATTCACTTGCGAATAAAGTAACTTCGAACAATAAATATGCACGCTGTTATGTAAACATGTTGTTAAACAGGGTCATATGTGTCAGTGATGTAACGGATCTACGACATCATAAAACGGCCATAACCTCAACATGCATGGTATATAATAATTACACTGCTAGACAAATAAGAGAGGAAGTTTATAAACAACCTTTTATAGGAATTGAAGCTGTCAAAATGCAGCTAGAAAAAGCAGAATCTTTAAAAAAACAAATTGAAAACCAACGAATGAGTAGTTTAAAACAAATCTCGCAAATTGAGTTTTATTTACAAAGAATTAAAAGTCATCAATTAGATTATTTACATCACAATCTTAATATTGTTTCTGAGTATCTTGAAACTGAGTTAGAACATAAAGAATTAGATGTAAAGTATCAAAAATATAAAATTGATTTTTCATATGTAAGTTTACAAAATGAATTAGATGAACAAAAAGTTAAATTAAAAGACTTAGAAAATAGTAAAAAAATGTTAATTTTGGAAGAAGGTAGGTTACATAGTGAATTAGAAATTAAAAAAAATTACATAATAAATATTGGTAATGAATTATTATCGACTAAAAGTAAAAAAGAAGAGCTAGTTAATCTTTATATTTCACTTTTAGGTACAGTTGAAGAAATTTATCGAAAGCTTTTAAAAACTTATAATAATGATTATCAGAAGACCTTAAAATATTGTTTTGATAAAATTAAACAATCTGAAGATTCAAAAAATAAATCGCAAGGTCAAATTATCTCAATCATGAATAATTATATTAATACTTATCATTTTGGTGCTAGTTCTAGTGTAAGTTCGATTAAAGAGTATTTTGATGAGTTAAGTAAAATCAAACAATATGAATTGATCAAATATGAAGATCAGGCACGCGATAGTCGTTTAATTTGTGAGATTGCTTTTAAAGAACAATTTATCTTTAAATTAAGAGAAAACATTTTATTAGCCCATGAAGAATTAAACAATTTAAATAAAGCACTACTGGGTAAGAAATTTGGTGGCGATGAATATGAATTTATTTATAAATCGAGTTCAAATCATAACTACAACAATTATTATAAATTAATTATGAGTGATGAAGATTATTTCACCAATACTTTATTTACTGAAACTGTGAGTGATCAAAACAAAATTATCATGAAGGAATTATTTGATAAATTAGTCATTGATACGAATGATGAACAAGCTGAAAAGTCATTAGAGGAATTCACTGATTATCGCAACTATATGAGTTATGATATAAGAATCCATCACAAAAATGGTGAATCTACTTTATTTTCGAAAGTTAGTCGAGAAAAAAGTGGTGGTGAGACACAAACACCGTTTTATGTTGTGATTGCGGCTTCATTTGAGCAACTCATCGTTGATAAATTACGTAGAACCAGTCCTGCTTGTTTTGTGATGTTTGATGAAGCATTTAATAATATGGATGAATCACGTATTCAAGCGATGATGGAATTTTATCGAGATTTGAATATCCAATTGATGATTGCGGTGCCACCTCAACGAATTGAGACGATACTTGAACACGTCAATACAACACTGATTGTGATAAAAGATGATGAACAATCGTATATAGAATCATTTAATATTATGGGAGGATTAAACGATGAAGGATTACCTATATGAATCTCTGAAAAACAAAATACTAGATTTTAAGGATGGAATAGATATTTATGTTATATCATTATATGTTTATGATAGGGATGGAGATCCGCGTTATAAAACCGTGACGCTAGGATATAACACAAATAAGCATTTCAAAAAGTCGATTAAAGATGCTTTTGATGAAGCTGAAGCTAAATGGAATTATGCTTATTATTTACAAAATGAAGAGTTAGTCATAGGTGTAAATGAAACAGAAAAAGCCATGATTACAAATTGGATCAAGGATAATAATTTATATTTTTCAGATCAAAAATTAGTAGAAAACCATGAAAAAGCAATGATTATTGGCGAAGAAATAACAAAACAATTTGTGAAAGTCTTAATAGATGTTGTTAAAAGACTCCATCAAGAAGGAATCATAAAACAAAAATTTATTATCGAAATACCTATAATTATCCATGAATTAGAATACTATGATGATATAGCGAAACAGAATAAATTAGCTAATCCTGAAAATGTTATTAAAGAATTTGTAGAATGGATTGAAAATATTTAATGAGTTTATATCCAAGAACAATGATTAAACTGGCAGTATTTTCATAGTTATATGAGGAATTTTATGTTTTTTCAAAAACAAATTTTTTAATGGATTATTTCGTTAATAAATTTAAAAAAATAAAAACAAAGGATATTTACCCAATTTGGTAAATATCCTTTGTTTTTAGATTTCAAAATCAATGAAATCATCCGTATTGACACTTTCTAAATCTTCAAATGTAGTGTCAGGTAATGCATAAAAGATTACTTTAGCTTGATTGCTACTTTCAATAGGTAAGATAAATAAATCTTCCACAGTATGTTCAAATGGTTGTAGTAGATTCGCAAATTCTTGCATAATGACTTCATATTCAATCACACATGGTTTTTGTTTTTTAACTAAACCAAATAATGATTTTACTTCTTTTAGGACGATTACAAAATCACATTTTGGTAAAATAATAGGGACAGCATTATTCCAAGTAATCGCAGTATATACATTATTATCTGATGTATCTTTTAAAAACTGCATTTTAGGAACACTAATTTGATCTTCAATCGTACTTTGTATCTTTTTATATTCATTTAAATACGTATACGCATAATTTGACTTCTCATTTGCTAATACTCTTAAAGGAATTTGTTCGCTAAATTCTTTACAATAAGCAATATTACTACTATTGTAAGAATTAATTAATTCATCAACAGAATAAGTTGATAAACTTAGATGATCTGTTTGTGGATTTAGAATGAGTAAATTAAATTTCATCGCAAATTCTGTGACAAGTGGAATGGCTTCTTTCGCAAAGAATGTTGCCCTTAAATAATTAATGGTAAATACTAAATAACTAAATTCATAATCATCTGGTATTGTTAATTCTTGATTTTCTAAATTATATGCTAAATTGTAGTTAATAATAAAATATACATCATTATTTTCATTAAAATAAACAAAACTATAATTAAGATCATCATATGTTTTAGATTCAAAATTAGGTAATGCATCAAAATAGTCGACTATTTCTTGTAGTTTTGTTTTATCATTTTTGTTCTTAAAAAAAATTAAATCAAACGCCATAGTTATACCTCCAAAAAAAACTCATATAAATTATTTTACCATATATAGTAAATTATAACATAAAAATAAGAAAAATTTTAATAAATACATAAATTCTCCATAATATTTTTGTATCATAAACATGTATTGATAGTTAAAATTTGATATAATGATTATATTCCTTATTAAATAGGTGGTGAGATCGTGCAAAAGAAAATCCTAGTCGTTGATGATGAAGAGAAAATCTTAATGGTTGTAAAATTATATTTAGAAAAAAATAATTATGAAGTCATTACCAGTAAAAATGGGTTTGAAGCTCTGCAATTATTTACACAGTATAATCCTAATTTAGTCATTCTAGATTTAATGTTACCGGATTTATCTGGTGAAGAAATTTGTAAAAAGATTAGGGAAGTTTCGAATGTGCCGATTATCATGTTAACTGCGAAAGTAGAAGAAGAAAATATTCTTACAGGATTTAGTATAGGTGCAGATGATTATATGATTAAACCATTTAGTCCTAAACAATTAATCGCTCGTGTAAATGCGGTATTAAGAAGAGTATCGGAAACAAATACTGAATATTTATTTAATAATCATGAGTTAATCATTGATGAAAAATCATTTAATGTGAACCTAAAAGGTGAAAATGTAACTCTCACACCGATAGAATTTAAAATTCTAGCTCTTTTAGCAACTCATACAAACCGAGTATTTAGTAGAGAAGACATTATTCAAGAAATATATCATGATGATTTTGATGGGTATGATCGGGCTATTGATTCACATATCAAAAACATTCGTAAAAAATTAGCGGATAATCCCCCTAAATATATATTAACAGTTCATGGTTTAGGGTATAAGTTTAGTGGTGATGGAGATGTCTAAGAGAGTTCAAACCATTCAAACTAAATTAACATTATCTTATATCTTATATATCTTACTATTTGTCTTATTAATTACGATTTTTAGTAATATTCTCATACAAAACCAATTTAAAGCATATTCAATTGATAAACAAACAAAACAAATTGAAACCTTTGTGAGTCAAATAAGTAGTGCATATCAAGAGGGATGGCAAGATTCGAGTGTTAAAGCCATTGGTACTTATGCTTTAAATGAAGGCTATATTATGAAAATTGAAAACATGAATCATGATGTAATTTGGGACGCTAACGTTCACGATGGACATCAATGCGAAATGATTAAGGAAGACATTCGTCAAAGAATGTATCAAATTAATTCCAATTGGAGTGGAGATTTTGTGAATGCTTCCTACAAAATTGAAAGTGGAAGCCTAGAAGTAGGAACACTTCAAATAGAATATTTCAATAATTTCTATACTGAAGATGATGCAGCATTTTTGTCTGTACTCAATAAAGTCTATTTGTATTCAAGTATTGTGTTTATTATAATTGGCTTTATATTTGCTTCCTATATGTCAAAAAGATTATCAAATCCGATTGAAAAAGTAGTTCATGCATCTCAACTCATCTCTAAAGGAATATATAATAAACTAGAAATAAATAAATCAAATTTGTTAGAAATAAATACATTAACAGATTCAATAAATCATCTATCAACAAATCTCTCAAATCAAGAAAAAATTAGAAAACAACTAACAGCTGATGTAACGCATGAATTAAGAACGCCACTTACAATTCTTCAGACGCATATTGAGGCTATGATTGATGGTGTACTTGAAACGAATGAAGCACAGTTAAAAAGTATTCAAGTTGAAATCATACGTTTAACAAAAATGGTTGCTGATTTAGATAAATTATCTAGATATGATAAACAGGATATTGTTTTAAATAAAGAAAATGTTAATTTAAAGGATATTATAAAAAATGTCGTTAATATCTTTCAAATTGAATTTCAAAAAAAATCAGTTGATTTAACTTATGAAACGAGTGACATAGAGATATTAGTAGACAAGGATAAAATAAGTCAAGTTTTAATCAACTTATTATCAAATGCCTTAAAATATACCGATTCAGGTGGAAAAGTTACAATCGTTGTTAATGATGATCATAAATATGTCGTCATTAAAATCAATGATACTGGAATAGGGATTGATGAAAAAGACTTACCATATATTTTTGAACGCTTTTATCGAGTTGATAAATCAAGAAACCGTGCGACGGGAGGTTCGGGAATTGGACTAACGATTGTTAAATCAATTGTTTTAGCTCATAACGGTAACATAGAAGCAAAAAGTGAAATAGGAAAAGGTTCAGAGATTATGATCGAGTTACCAAAAAGTGATAAAAATTTAGGAGGAAAAAATGCAAAAGTTTAAATTAGTCTTACTAATAACAACATTATTGTTATTAGTAGGGTGTACAAATAAAAAAGATGAAGTAGAAGAAGAGGTAAAAGTAGATCCGTTTACTATCTTACCTACAATCAATCATGAACAATTTCAAACTAAGTTTAATAGTAATGAAGACTTCTTCGTTTATATTGGAAGATTTGACTGTGGTGATTCAGATATATTTGAAGCAGACTTTATAAGAAATTTCGTTAATTATGATGAAGAAGATCAAAGTATCTTTTCAGTAGATTATAATTTAAATGAAAAATTATACTTTTTTGATATATCAGAAATTATTGAAACTACAAAAACATATGACCAAAGAAATCAATATCAAGAACTATATGGTTTCTACTATACACCAACATTAGTTCATTATAAGAATGGTGAAATAGTACATATTGCTGAATGGGATCCCGTTTATGATTTTGATTTTACTGATTACATGAAATGGTTTTATGATACTAATCTAGTTACTCCAAGACCTGAAGTTTATCATGAAGGTGTATCAGATCATATCATTAATAATTAATTTAGAGGTGAATAGAAAATGAAAAATTTTATATACGCAATGACAGGTGTACTAGCTGTATTAACGCTCATTGTTGTTATCGTTAGTGCACAAGAGCCAAAAGTAGTTGAATTTAAAAAGAATGAAGTTGAACAAAAATTTGATAATAAGGATTCATTTTTACTAGTCATTGGTCGATCTACATGTTCTTGGTGTACAAAATATAAAAAGACTACCTTAGTAGATTACCTTGATGAAAAACGTGAGTTTCCATTAGTATTTGTCTATACTGATAAAGGTAATTTCTTAGGTTCACAAGATGTATCAGATTTTTTAATCAGACATGGAATTGAGCTAAATGGAACTCCATCAACTTACTTAGTAATAGACGGTGAAGTAGTGAATACAAGTAGTGGTTATATGGAAATCGATGAATTAGAAGCTTTTATTGAAGAAAGCAAAAATTTATAGTATATTTGGAAAACAGCTTTGGCTGTTTTTTTTATGTTTATTAATTTTTTTTTAACTTGTATTTTTAGAATTATTTCAAATTATATATATTTGTCATGTAATCTTTTTAACTTCTTTCATAATATATAATATACTAAAATGAAAGGGGGGTTGGTTATGTCAGGTGGTTATACAGGTGGAGGATGGACTGGTTCTTCTCAAGCTTTCATATTAGTGTTATTCATTTTATTAGTTATAATTGGATGCAGTTGTTTCGGATCATTCGGATGCTAATTTAATTTATAGTCACTACGTAGAAATATGTAGTGACTTTTGATTATATTTAATGTTAAATAGAGAACTGCCTATACTCATTTTTATTTTATACATAACATATACTGTACTTTAAACGAAGGGAGGAGTATCACATGGCAGGTGCTGGTTATGGAAATAATTCTTTCGCATTTATCCTAGTTATCTTTATCCTATTAGTTATAATTGGATGTACATGTTTCTCAGGTGGATATACACCTTGTTGCTAATAATAGTAACTTAGAATTATAGGTTGTAAGGATTTATCCTTACAACCTTAATTAACATGTTTTCAAGAAACGTTTACATAAAACGGCGCATTCATAATAGATTCTTGTACAATTCGAAATGCAATATTCTAATCTATACATATGTATGGATGTTGAATAATGAGATTATTATAATAAAAATAGTCGAAAGTCTAAATTAATATTATTGACAGATCATAAAATATATAAGAAAATAAAGTTATTAGTATCTTATTGGAGGAAAAATGGATATAGCGTATGTATTAAAACTTCAAAATGATTATTTTGAAACACATGAAACAAAATCCCTTAATTTTAGAATGAATCAATTAAAATTATTAAAAAAAGCGATTCAAGAATATGAAACTGAAATATTATTAGCTTTAAAAATGGATTTAAACAAATCAAAAAGTGAAGCATTTTTAACGGAAATCGGACTAATTTATGATGAAATAAATTACTTTCTTAAAAAGTTACCGAAATGGTCAAAGGTTAAGAAAGTAAGAACTCCTTTCGTCCATTTTATCGCAAAAAGTTACATTGTAAGTGAACCATTTGGACAAGCACTTATTATGGCACCGTGGAATTATCCATTTCAACTTGCCATTTCGCCATTAATCGGTGCGATTGCGGGTGGGAATACAGTGATTATTAAACCATCTGAATATGCACCTCATACAACAGATGTAATCGATAAAATGATCAGTGAAACATTTGATGTTAAATACATTAAAGTAATACAAGGTGGATTAGAAATAAATAAACAGATTTTAGAACAAAAATTTGATTATATCTTCTTTACTGGTAGTGCTAGTGTAGGTAAAATCGTGATGCAAGCAGCCGCAAAAAATTTGACACCTGTTACACTTGAACTGGGTGGTAAAAGTCCTGCGATTGTTACTAAAGATGCTAATATTAAATTAGCAGCGAAACGAATCATTTATGGTAAGTTAATTAATACTGGTCAAACTTGTGTTGCTCCCGATTACATTTTAGTTGATCAAGCGGTTAAATATCAATTAGTCACTCATTTAGTTAATTTTATAAAAAAATTTTATGGTGATGATATTTTAAATAATGATTTATATCCAAGAATTATTAATGAAAAACACTTTGAAAGAATTTTGAAATATTTAGATCAAAAAGAAATTATATATGGCGGTAAAAGTAATCAGGAAACTTTAAAAATTGAACCCACATTAATAGATCAAAGAAAACTTGATGATTCGATTATGCAGGAAGAAATCTTCGGACCGGTTTTACCCATCATTGAATATACAGATCTAAAAGAAGCAATAAAAATTATTAAAGAAAGACAAAAACCACTCGCTTTATATTTGTTTACAGATAATAAACAAATTGAAAAGACAATCATCAATAATGTCTCGTTCGGTGGTGGTTGTATTAATGATACGATTGTTCACTTAGCAACGAAGAATTTACCATTTGGTGGAGCAGGTGAAAGTGGGATGGGTGCATATCACGGTAAAGCGACATATGATACATTCACCCATAAGAAAAGTATATTAAAAAAGTCTAATTTAGTTGATTTTGAGTTACGTTACCCACCCTTTGGTGATCGAAAATATAAAGTGTTTAAGAAATTTTTTAAATAGAATAAAACCATTCACTTTTATGCTATTCTTAAAGTTATTGATAATACACTGGAGGATATATGAAATTATTAAAAAATGTCATCAAAATAATTAGAAATGTACTTTTAATTGTGCTTTTAATCATTGTTGTTGGTTTATCAACACTTTTAATTTATAGAAAAGTCTATTCAAACAACATACTTAAAAGTCAAGCAATCACTTCTAGTGAGGGCATCAATCAAGAAGAAATCGTTACAATTGGTGGAATCGAACAATACCTTTATATACGTGGATTAGACACATTTAATCCAATAATTCTAATTCTTCATGGTGGTCCAGGGAGTCCCATGACACCACTCAGTTACACTTATCAAACCGCATTAGAAGACGAGTATACAGTTGTCAACTGGGATCAACGTAATGCGGGAAAAACCTACTTTTTAAATGACCCAGAAGAGGTATATGATACTTTGTCATTTACAAGAATGGTTGAAGATATCAAAGAAGTTACACTTTATTTATTAGATAAATTTGAGCAAGAAAAAATCATTATCTTAGGTCATTCTTGGGGGAGTGCCCTAGGAACTGCATTTGTGCAAACTTATCCAGAATACGTAGAAGCTTATATTGGTACAGGACAAGTCATAAATTCAGACGAAGGAGACCAATTTGCATTTACTAATGCTTTAAGTGCTGCCCGAAAAGCGAATAATGTAAAAGATATAGAGTTAATGGAAAATTTGACGGGATATTTACTTTCTGATTCAAATTTTACATTAGAGTCATTTATTACATCAAGAAAAATGGTCACTAAATATTTATCTCCTGATATTAAAGATACAACTACACGTGATTTATTTTTCTCACCGTACTATAGTTTAAAAGAATTATCCTACTTTTTAAAAAATACATTTGAAATTCAAAAACCATTAATGGATGACTTGACATTTGATTATGATACAAGAACATATGGAACAGATTATGATGTACCAATATTCTATATCTTAGGGGATAAAGATTGGGTCACACCTACGGTAACCGCAAAAGCCTTTTTTGAAACTATAAATGCTCCTAAAAAGGAACTTGTCATCATAAACCAAGCGGGACACATGACCATGATGGATCAAACGGAAGCATACTGTGAGGCAGTACTAAATGTACTTTCAACATTATAATATTAATTCATTTCTTAAAGAAAAAGAGTCATCTTTCGATGTCTCTTTTTACTTCATACTCATGTATGATTGATTCCATTTTTTCATGAACCGCACTCTTAAATTTGTGATAATCTCCTGAAGAGTAGATGGGTCTATCAATTACTAAATGAATAAATGGTTTTTTACGAATATACTTTAAAATTCCAGTTGGCAATTGATAAATAAAAGTAAGCGGGATTATGGGGAGGTTGTTATTAATTGCGATTCTAAAAGGACCATCATTAAATTTCCTAATGGTATGATGATAGGGCTTAATTGAACCTTCTGGGAAAAAGTGAACATTATTTCCTTCTTTAATTAACTTTTCAAGACATTCAATGTAATTTTTCATTATCTTTTTAGATTCAGGAACAGGAATTCCTCCTAGTCCCCTAACAAAGAAACGGATCAGGGATGTTTCTATATTAATTTTGTTTGTGATAAAGTAATAATTTTTGGGAAATAACGCTAAAAAGATTAAGACATTATCCATAAAATGAATATGATTTCCTACAGTAATAGAACCATTTTTAATTAAATCTATATTTTCTTTTCCTACTACTTTAAAACCTATTATTAATTTACAATAGATCAAGATAAAAGGGTATATCAAATATTTAAAAATGATTATTTTTTTAGTTGGTATGAAATTATAATTTTCATTAATCATTGTATCACCTATACATAATATGAATGAATTCATGTTCCTATTATAATAATAAATAAAAACATTAAAACAAATAAAAAATGAAACTAGATTAATCTAATTCCATTTATACGAGACATAAATATCGCTAGTAATATTACTTTTTTTTTATTCATATAAAAACATAAACACTATTTAATAGGGTAAATCCAACCTACTGGAGCTTCTATATCACCTTGTTGAATACCAGTTAGATAACGATATAATTCTTTTGTGAATGGTCCGACTTCAGTTTGACTATAGAATGTATGCATCTTACCAACAAATTCAATACCACCAATTGGGGTAATAACAGCTGCAGTTCCACATGCTCCAACTTCTTTAAAGATGTCTAATTTATCGATATATACATCAGCTTCTTCTACTTCTAGATGTAAATACTCTTTTGCGATATGGAGTAATGAATATTTAGTAATACTAGGTAGAATGGATGGTGAAATAGGTGTGATAAATTTGTTGTCATGAGTAATACCAAAGAAATTAGCAGCACCAACTTCTTCAATTTTTGTATGTGTTGTAGGATCTAAGTAAATGCAGTCTTGGAATCCACGATCTTTCGCGATTTGATGTGGATATAAACTTGCTGCGTAGTTACCTCCGACTTTTGATCCACCGGTTCCGTGAGGAGCTGCACGGTCATAATCAGTAACTAAGAAGTTAACTGGTTGTAATCCACCTTTAAAGTATGTACTTACTGGCATACAAAATATACAGAATAAATATTCTTTAGAGGGTTTTACTCCGATGTTTTCGCCAACACCGATCATAAAGGGTCTTAAATATAAAGTTGAACCTACTCCGTAAGGAGCTAAAAATCTTTCATTTGCTTTTACAACTTGAACACAAGCATCAATGAATTTTTCTTCAGGTATTTCAGGCATTAATAATCTGCGACATGAAAGTCTCATTCTTTTCGCATTTTCATCTGGTCTAAAAAGTTGAATACCGCCATCTTTGCGACGATAAGCTTTTAATCCTTCAAATGCTTGTTGACCATAATGTAAACAAGTAGATGATTCATTAATTAAAAGGTTGTTGTCAGTAACTAACTCACCATCATCCCATTTACCATCTTTCCATTTAGAAATATAACGGAAATCTGTTTTTGTATAGCTAAAACCTAATTTTTGCCAATCTAATTGTTGTTCCATTTTTTACCTCCATGAATTAGTATATTAATCTATTTAAAATAAGATAATTATAAATGCTTATATGAAACAATTCAACTTATTTGTTTTAAATTGTTAATCAAAAAAGAGTTAATGTATTTAAATTAACTCTCATAAATATACTTTTATTATTTGCTTGGTTAATAGTTGTCATGCTTTCAAGGAAATATTTGATAATGACTTGTTATCTTTAGTTAAAGTTTTATATGTTAAATGTTTGTAAAATAGTAATACTAATGTTAAAATAAATTGAAATATAAATAAGGCGTGATAAAATGCGAATTGTATCAGGAACATTAAGAGGTAGAACCATTAAAGCAGTCCCAGGTATCAATACGAGACCCACAGCTGATAAAGTAAAGGAATCACTATTCAATGCGATAGGACAATATTTTGAAGGCGGAATGGCCTTAGATTTATATGCTGGAAGCGGTAATCTAGGAATTGAAGCAATAAGTAGAGGCATCGACAAATGTGTTTTTGTAGATAAAGATTTTCAAGCGATGAATACCATTAAAGAAAACATTGAAACTTTATCAATTAAGGAAAATAGTGAAACATATAAAATGGATGCATTTTCTGCATTAAATTATTTTAAAAATAATAGATATCACTTTGACTTAGTCTTTTTAGATCCTCCTTATAAAATGCAAAAAATTAATGATATCATCAAGTATTTAGAGGATAATCAGTTATTAAATGAAAATGCATTAATAATCGCAGAATGTTTAAGAGAAGATAACTTATTAAATGAATATAATAACGTTTCATTTAAAAAAGAATATATATATGGTATAACAAAAGTAACGATTTATCAGAAACAAGGAGTAAGTAATGAATAAAATAGGAATTTATCCTGGATCATTTGATCCGATCACATTTGGGCATTTAGATTTAATAGAGAGGGGTAGTAAAGTATTTGATATTCTGTATATCGCTATCTCTAAAAATGTATCAAAAAACACTTTTTTTTCACCCGAAGATAGGAAAGTAATGATTGAAGAATTAACGAAAGAATATGATAATGTTAAAGTCGTGATTAATGATAAACTAATAGCTTATTTTGCGGAAGATTTAAAAGCAACATCACTTTTAAGGGGATTACGAGCTGTAACAGACTTTGAATTCGAATTACAAATGGCTTCAACGAATCATTTATTAAATCCTAATGTTGACACTGTCTTCATGATGACTAAAACCGAATATTCCTACTTATCATCAAGTATGGTTAAAGAAATAGCTAAATTTGATGGTGATATCTCTAATTTTGTTCCTAAATTAGTAGAAAAGCGAGTCATTGAAAAATTTAATTCAATGAAATAGAGGAGTAAATGGAAAGTATAAAGATATGAGTATTGCCCTAGTTCAGCTTGTTACTCAAACATAACCATTTGGTGTTTATAAAAAATAAAAAGAGTCTATTACAATTTAAAAATCCGTGTGCAGCTTGCATACGGATTTTTATGTTAGTGTTCTAATTGTTTTTTATAGGTATTTAATAAAGTAAAGAATAAAGTGATGATGAATATAAGGAGTGTGATAAAGACAATACTTTTGTTTTCAAATTTAATGCTGCTGAGGAAGAATGTTGATTCAGTTTTCTCATTATAAAATATTGGGAATATGTAATAGGCGATCACACCACTAAAGATCATTTGTGCTAAGCGGGATAGGAAAAAGGGCATGTATTTTAATTTTACTTTTAGTAAAATACTTTGAATTTGTGAATGAACTGATAATCCACCAAATGAAATAATCATAGTGATAAAGGTGACTGCTAGTCTTATTGGAAAGTCACTTTTAACCACTTTGTCAGCACCCATTGTCATTTCAAAAAAACCAGCAAAGAAGGATTGATAGGTATTAAAGTTTATCTTAAATAAATCAAAAAAACCTGATAAATAATAATAGGAGTAAGTTATAAACTGTGATGAACTAAACATCACAATTATAAGATTAAAAAAAATCATAAAACTACATATTAAAAACATGGTATTCATCCCATTATGTAAAATGCCAGTCATCGTTTCACCAAAACTGTTGAAATTTTTGCTTTTATGTTTTGCCATTTTTTGGTAAGCTATTTTTATCGAAAATGGTTCTCTCTGGTCCGTTTTTATACTAAAGCGTAATATAAATCCAATGATTATATTCGCTAATATATGAGCAATTAAAACAATAATACCAACTGATGAATTATTAAAATAGGAATAACCAATAGAACCAATGATAAAGAGTGGATTGGCGAAGACACAAAAATTTAATAAATGTTGTGCTTCGGTTTTAGTAATCGATTTATCATCATATAATTGAGATATAAGAATGGCGCTCGATGGATTCCCTGATAATAGTGACATAAAGAAAATAAATCCACTAATTGAAGAAGTTTTAAAGATGGTTGTTGTGATTGGCTTAATTAAATCACCAATAAAATGGGCGACTCCGAATTTAACTGCTAATGAAGTTATAATGTAAAACGGAAATAAGACAGGAAAGACTCTAGTCGTCCATAACAGAACAGCATGATTCACCGCAGAAACCACTTCTTTAGTATCAGTAATCATAAATAGCATGGAGATTACAATAAAGAAAACAACTGTGAGATTTTTAACTATTTTAAACATACATTACCACCATTTATTCAATATCAATTAATATATATAACATTCTGTCAAATCTCATGCTTAAAATCTCAATTTTTTTATATAATTGTTTGACATCTTTTCATAAAAGCAATATAATAAATATGCAAATGATAACAGTTATCAATAAGAGGTGGATTTATGAAAACAATATTTGATATGCATGTTGGAGAAACTGGAACAATTTCAGATATGAAAGCGATCGATTTAAAAAAGCGACATCGCTTTATGGATTTAGGGATAGCACCAAACGCTAAATTAGTTTTATTAAAAAAGATAAACTTTAACAATTTATATATTATCGAAGTGGATGATGTCGAGATCTGTATCCGTCAAGCCGATGCGAAAAATATTTTAGTACAAATATAGTTAGGAGTTGAGATCATGCGATATTTATTAATCGGAAATCCTAATGTAGGAAAATCATCAGTATTTAATTTACTTACAAATTCATATGCTCATGTTGGAAACTACGGTGGTATAACAGTTGAATCTAAACTAGGTAAGTTTATTCATGGTGAAATAATTGACTTACCAGGAACATACTCCGTGTGTCCAAATAGTGAGGATGAAGGAATAGTAACATACTCTCTAATTAATGAAAAATATGATGGTTTAATTGATATAGTTGATTCAACACATCTTAAAAGAAATCTACATTTAACAATCCAACTTCTTGAATTAGGAGTCCCTACTTTTATTGTAGCGAATATGACAGATGAACTTGAATATAGTGGTAGAAAATTAGATATAAGTAAGTTATCAAACTATTTAAAAAGTCCGGTCATTCCGATATCAGCTAAAACGAAAAGTGGAATAGAAGATTTAAAAAGTCGTTTAAGTAAAGTTGTAAGTTCTGAAGCTTTACAACTTTATTACGGTAATATAATCGAATTAGCTATTAATAAAATAATGCCTATTATTGATAAGTTGCATTTAAATCCACGCTTTGTCGCTATTCAACTCTTAGAAGGTAATACAGAACTTTTTAAAAATCTTGAAAAAGGCAAACAAGATGAAGTTAAAAAAATAATGAGTGATACAGAAACTGAAGTCATTAAATCAGGTACTGCATTATCAGTTAAAGGTGCCATTTTTAATACTAGACGCGAATTTATCGACAAAGTTGTCAAAGAAAGTTTATTAGTCACTTCAAATAAAAATCACAAAAAACTATTAAATCACAAAATTGATCGAATTGTAACCCATCCTTTCTTTGGGTTAATCATCTTTTTATTGGTTATGTTTAGTATTTATTTTTTAACATTTGACTTTTTAGGTACAATTCTAAGTGATTATATAGACGTATTCTTAACCGATTATTTCTCTCCATTTTTAAAATCACTTTTATTAAATATGGGTTTAAGTGAAACGGGAATATTTATGAGTTTAATACTAGATGGGATCGTCGCAGGTGTTGGTGGAGTCGTCGTCTTTATTCCGCAAATGACCATTTTATTTCTCATACTTGCGGTGATTGAAGGTACAGGCTATATGGCTCGTGTAGCGATCATGCTTGATACTTTGTTATCTAAATTCGGACTTAATGGAAAATCAATTGTGCCACTTGTTACAGGGATTGGCTGTAATGTTCCTGCGATTATGGCTACAAGAACAATTGCCGATAAGAAAGAACGTAATTTAACGATCTTAATTACGCCATTTATGTCTTGTTCTGCACGTATTCCTGTTTATGCATTACTTGCTTCAATCTTTTTTGAAAAACATCAAGCATTAGTCATTATCAGTATGTATGTCATAGGTACAATAGTTGCGTTACTAGCTGCTAAATTACTTTCACTATCCATATTTAAAGATAAAGCGAATAATTTTATTTTAGAAATTCCTCCATACCGTATACCAGCATTTAAAAATGTTTATCGTCATACAAAGATGATGGTGAAAGATTTTATTGAAAAAGCAGGTAAATTTATCTTACTAGGCACAGTCGTGCTTTGGTTTTTACAATATTTAGGTCCAAATGGGTCTAATGTAAATCCTGAAGAAAGTTTCTTAGCTTTAATCGGAAATTTTTTCGCTCCGTTATTTATTCCACTTGGATTTGGTTCTTGGGAAGCATCAAGTAGTTTAGTCGTTGGTTTCTTAGCCAAAGAATTAATCTACTCAAATATGATTGTTATCTATGGTGGTGAATCAGCCATATCGGGTGTTTTTAACCCAGTTAGTGCTTATTCATTTATGGTATTCAGTTTATTATATTTACCCTGTTTAGCTACCGTTGGTACAATACATCAAGAAACAAAATCAACTAAATTTACGCTAATAACATTATTATTTACTTTTACAGTCGCTTATATTGTAACATTAATCATTTATAATATAGGTAATTTATTATTTTAGAGGTGATTTAAATGGATTGTTGTAAAAAGAAAAGAAGTAAAGGAACTTATATATTATTAATTCTCTTAGCGATTTTAATCATATATTTAATTATAACTAAGTAATAAAAAAATCTATTGGATTTCTCCAATAGATTTTTTTATCTTATTTTTACTGTAAATGTATTACATGAAGTAGTATATATATAGTGTTAGTGATGAGTTCTTCTGGAAAATACTCTTGGATAAGGTAAACAATTAATAGCAAGACTGTTGCAGCTGTATTATATAAGAAATGGGTAATCATCGGTACAAAGATATTTTTGGTTTTAAAATAGACAAAAGTTAAAGCAAAACCAGAAATAAAATAGGGTATACCATCAATAATATCTCTCACATTTCTACTAATCAGAAATGCAGAAAATACATGAATAAAACCAAATAAACATGAACTCATAATAAAAGCAATAATCGTCTTGTATTTTAACTTGGAATTATTAATTGATTTAAAGATTACTCCTCTAAAGATAGTTTCTTCAACAAATGGTGCTGCAAGAGTTAAGACAGGTATCATTAATAACGGATAGCTAAAGAAGGTTTTTTCGATCTCAAGTTGATTAACTGGTGTTGCAGCTTCATAATTAATTGTGGTAAGAATCATTCCCCAGATGATTAATAATCCATACATTGAGACCCAACCAATAAAGCCAACCAAAATATTTTTTAAAAATTTTTGTTTGAAGTCAAAGAAATCATCTTCGTAGAATTGCCGCATTAACAGCGCAATACCTATAACCAAAACTAAATAAATCGCAAATTGTAAGATTGTATTTACAAATATATCAAGTGACTCTTTTTCTATATTGGGATTATATTTTAACACTGTAATCTCAATGGTATTATATAAAAATGAACCTAGAAATAACATTGAGAAAAAATAAAATAATAAAGTTCTTTTATTTGGATAATTTTTCATTTTAGACCTCCAATAATATATATATTATAACATATCTTTAAAAATGTTTGTAAATAATATTATATTAACTTATAAATAGTGTATAATGTTTTTAGATAATATACAATTTAATTCGCTATTATTACAAAATTCGACATTTTTTTAATGTTATAATTTCAATAACTATGTAGAAAAAAGATTGTAAGGTGAGTGTATGAAAGAAGATAAAACAAAAAGCATTTTTAAAATAATCGTAAAAAATGTAAATATTATCATTATTGTTTTTTTTATCACATTTATACTCTCATTTTTTATTATCGAATTTACCACAGAATACCAAGATATAAAAAAAGATTTAGAAACTGTTAATTTTAATAATAAAAATCATATAAAAGAAATAACAAATAATATAGCAAGTTTCAATGAAATTATTATTAATAGTATGGACTACCACCTAATTGATAAGAATATCATTACTGATTTAATAAAAGGTAATCCATTTATCACTAATTTATTAATACTTAATGATCAAAATGAAATTTTATTTGAACATATTGAATGTCCTGAAAATAATGATTTAATTGAAAAGAAAATAATTAATCGTATTACTAAAGATCAAGAATATCAACTTATTAAATTCGAAAATCAACAAGTTTATGTTTTATACCGGACGGGTGATTATTATTATATTTATAATATTGATAGAAATCAAGTTGTTGATTTTATTGAATTAATAAACAAAGATTATAATTTTATCCTTCAAACTGCAGATTGTGAGATTATATTTACAAATATTGGTTCATCTATTCAAATTAATATCTTTGAACTAAGAATTGATGAATGGATTAATTTAACTACTTATTCAAAACTTAAGATTTTTGAAACTGAATTTAACTTAATTAGTACCATAAAGGTTTCATATATTATTGAAAAGTTATTTCTTAATTCATATCTAACCTTTATTATTTCTTTAATTATGTTAATTATATCCATTATTCTTATAAATCGAAAAATTGATCATCTTACTAATAAACCCTATAAACTTTTTATTAATGATCTAGAAAAGTTAACGGATTTAAATTATAATTCAATAACTGTGATTGAGAATCATCAAAAACACATTGAATATTCAAAGATTTTAACTGAATTTAAAAAGATCTGTTTATATAATGATAATGAACAAAAAAAATTAATTGAAGAATATGAAGAAAAACTCCAATTGGCTGTTGAAAGTAATAAATCTAAATCATTGTTTCTAGCGAACATGTCACATGAAATGAGAACACCTTTAAATGCGATTATAGGATATACGCAGTTAAGTAAAAAGGTTGGTTTTGAAGATAAAGATAAAATCAAGGAATATTTTGATAGTATTAACACTTCTTCAGAAATATTACTGCAAAAGATAAATGATATTTTGGATTTATCAAAAATTGAAGCCAAACAATTTGATTTACATCATAAACCGACTAATTTGCGTAGTTTAGTTAAAGAATTATATGATTTATTACTCATACAAGCAGAGCTTAAGAAACTTGAATTTACCTATTATATTGACCCACAAATTCCGAAATTTTTAGATATGGATGGAACAAGATTGAAACAAGTCTTACTCAATATTTGTATCAACGCAATTAAATTTACAGAAAAGGGATATGTAAAACTAGAAATAGAACTATTTGGCTATACGAATGAATCAATCGTCTTAGACTATCGGGTAATAGACTCAGGATGTGGCATACCTAAAGATAAAATTGATAAGATCTTTCTTCCTTTTGTACAAATTGATAATAATAATAGTCGTCAAGTTGGTACTGGACTTGGTTTAACCATATCACAAGATATTATAAGACTAATGGGAGGAGTTATCACTGTTACTAGTAAAGAAAATGAGGGATCAATCTTTACTTTTACCACAATTTTTAAAGTGAGTGAACTTGAAATTCATGATATAAATACTAATAATGAAGTGAGTAATGAATTATTTGAGAAAATTATAAAAAACAAAAAAATTCTCATTGCTGAAGATAATATCATTAATCAAATCTTCATGAAAGAAATTTTTTCTGTTTATAAGAAAAATGATATTGATTTTGCCTCAGATGGTTTAGAAGCAATTAACATGGTTAAAAACAAAAAATACGATATTATTTTTATGGATATTCAAATGCCTAAAATGAGTGGAATTGAAGCTACAATCCATATTAGAAAAATGCAATTTAATAATAATATTCTAATCATCGCTTTAACTGCGAATGCTTTTTCGGAACAAATTAGCGAGTATTTAGAAATTGGTATGACTGATTTTTTACCAAAACCAATTGATATTCAAAAATTAAAAAAAATGGTTATTAAATATATAAATACAATAGAGGTTTAAGGATGGGTAAGTTTTCAAAACAGGGTACAAGTGGTTTAGTCCGTTTTTTAAAACGTAATTATCAAAATTATGAAGAAAATTTAATGAATGTAATTGAACTATCAAGTAAGGGTTTTTATTTTATTAATGAAAATAAAATGTATTTTTCAAGTGTTGCTAGTAAAATCTTTAATATTGATGGGGATGTAGCTTTTGATGAATTTATGGAAAGAATCAATATCAATGATCGTAAACAATTTGAATCTGTCGATTCTACTTATGAAGTAACGTATCGCTATAATATTAGTCAAGATAAAATACTATGGATTAAAGAGCACGGTTTATTTGATTTTAAAAACAAAAATCAACGTCTTGCGGTGATTTCTAATTATACAAATCAAGTTGAACAAGATAAGTTATTACATAGATTAGCATACTATGATAGTGTTACTAATCTAAAAAATCGCAATTATTTCGAAAAAGATGCAAATTTTTTAATTCAGTATACTATTCCTTTTGCGTTATTTTTCATTGACTTAAATAGTTTTAAGTTAATCAATGATAATTTTGGACATTCTTTAGGGGATTTGGTGCTTAAAAGATTCTCTGAAAAACTCAGGGCTTGTATCACTTATAATCATGAATTTGATATATATCGTATATCGGGTGATGAATTTTTTATTCTCTTTCCCTATTTGGAGAATAACGAGGAAACGATCGAAATCATAAATAAGATTATTAGTACTTTTAATGAGTATTTAATCATAGAGGATTATAAATTAATCATCAGTCCTAGTATTGGAATTGCGTATTATCCAAAAGATACAGATAATTTACAAACACTCATTAAATATGCGGACATTAGTATGTATCGAGCAAAATACAGTGAATATCACAGTTATAGTTTTTTTGATAATGCCTTTTATAATGAAGTATTAGAAGAAGAATCAATAGAAGAACAAATCAAATATTTAATTGAAAATCAATTACTTCATTTATCTTATCAACCGATCTATAATCTTACATTAAATAAAGTAGTAAGCTTTGAAACTTTATTTAATTCTAAATCCAAATATTCACCTGAAAAGATCTTTACTACTGCTTTAAAAAGTCATTTAATTGTATTGTTAGATAAATACATCATAGAAACAGTTATTAAAAATATTAGTGAAATCGAATTACCTGATGACATTAGATTCACAATCAATGTGACACCAAAGACATTTCTCTTTGAGGATATTTATGAATTTATTAAAAATTTATTAATAAAATATCAGGTAGATGGTAAACGATTAGGAATTGAAATGACGGAACAATATTTTGTAAATGATGAAAATAAAATCAATGTTATCATCACGAATTTACAATCATTAGGAATCCAAATTTATTTAGATGATTTTGGAATGGGTTTTTCTTCAATAAGAAATTTAATGTACCTATCATATAATCATATTAAATTAGACCGAAGAATGATTTCATCAATCTTTATTAATAAAAAGTGTGAATCATTTTTAAAAAATATTATTAAATTTTCACAAGATATTGATTGTGAAGTAATCTTTGAAGGCGTAGAAACTGCATCTGAACTTGAATATGTGAAAAGTATTGGTGGAATTTATGTACAAGGTTTCTATTTTAGTAAGCCAGTCCCTATTAGTGAGGCATTAAAATTACTAAAACTCTAAATTATTAGAGTTTTTTTTGTTAAGATTAGTAAATTAATGTATAATATGGAATAGATATAAAATAGAAGGTTGTGAAAAAGTGCTTAGAATACTCGAATTAAAACAAAAAGTAGAAAATGACTTATTAATAAATGAAATATGTAAGATATTGAATATCAAAACTTTTGACCTAATTGAATATAAAATAGTTAAGCGTTCTATAGATGCTAGAAAAAAGGAACAAATTTATTTTTCTTATGTAATAGATGTTTTAGTTAAAAATGAAGAAAATTTTATAAAGAAAAATAAAAATAGCAATGTGATTAAAACACCTTGTGATACATATGTTTATCCTAACTACGGGACACAGTTATGTAAAAACCGACCAATTATTATCGGGTTTGGTCCAGCAGGAATGTTTAGTGCATTAATCTTAGCGGAAATGGGCTTAAAACCGATTATTTTTGAACGTGGAAGTCAAGTTGATCAAAGAATACTAGATGTCAATGATTTTTGGAATAATCGTCATTTACATCCTGAATCAAATATTCAGTTTGGTGAAGGCGGAGCAGGTACATTTTCTGATGGCAAACTAACAACACGGGTTAAAGATTTACGTAGTAGTAAAATCTTAAATGAATTTGTGGATGCGGGTGGACCAGAGGAAATTTTATATGTTCATAATCCACATATCGGAACAGATATCTTAGTAAATGTCGTAAAAAGAATTAGAGAAAAAATTACCCGTTTAGGTGGTGAAATTCACTTTAATGCTAAACTAACGGATATTTCTATTGAAAAAGATAAGGTTACTGGTGTTTACGTTAATGATACTTATTACCCAGTCGATGACTTAGTACTTGCGATTGGACATAGCGCAAGAGATACATTTACATTGTTACATGAAAAGAAAGTATCGTTGATTCAAAAGGCATTTGCAGTGGGTGTTCGAATTGAACATCCGCAAGTTGTCATTAATAAATCGCAGTTTGGTGAGAAATATTATCAGTTTCCTAAATTAGAATCGGCTGAGTATAAATTAACTTATCAGACAACTAACAATAAGAGTGTCTACACATTTTGTATGTGTCCTGGTGGAACAGTTGTCCCAGCAAGTAGCGAATTAGACACTGTTGTTACGAATGGCATGAGTGAATATTTACGTGATCAAGTAAACGCCAATAGTGCCTTAGTTTGTACAGTAGATGAAAAGGACTTTGGTAGCAATCATCCATTAGCCGGGATGCATTTTCAACAAATGTTAGAAAGTAAAGCCTTTAAGCTCGGTGGTAATAATTATGATGCGCCCATTCAACTTGTTAAAGACTTCTTAAATAACGAAACATCAACAAAACTCGGTAATGTTTTGCCTAGTTATGTCATTGGACATAAACTAGTCAATTTAAATGAGTTATTTCCGCCTGATATCGCAAATGCATTAAAAGAAGGTATTATCAATATGAATAGAAAACTTCATAATTTTGCCTTAGGGGATGCATTACTAACAGGAGTTGAAACACGCACCTCATCACCACTTAGAATTGTGCGAGAAAATGAGACTTTAGAAAGTATAAATGTAAAAGGTCTTTATCCGTCGGGAGAAGGAGCTGGTTATGCAGGTGGGATTATGTCAGCCGCAATCGATGGAATAAAAGTGGCAGAAAAGATTATCAGTAAATATAAGTCTAGCTAAAATAATAACTTCAAACCTTGCATAATTCGAGTTATTATTTGACTCAATAACACTATTGATTGAATTGTGTTTTATAGAAATGATATTTAGGGGTTATTGATCATGAGGGTTATCAACTTACAACAAAAATATAAGAAAAGAAGTCATTTATTATTAAACCCTTTCTAAGAAGCGCCACAAGTTACTTGTAAAGATAAAACTGTGTTTTAAAACGTACTTAAAAAGTAAAAAAAACCTTAGTGAGACTAACAGCCTATTCAAAATACTTATGATATAATCCTCTTGAAAAATAATGAAAGGAAGTATTTTTATGAAAAAATTAGTTTCTTTTATGAAAAACTTATGGAATGAAAATAAAAACTTATGGAATGAAAATAAATTATTTTTTATATTTAATATGATAGTTTTTTTAATATTTCTGAAGCTATTGAAAGATGGGCTAAACTGCTTTATAGATATTTGTTACTTCTTTGATGGGAAGGATTTGAATAATCCTGTAGTTGGAAAGTATACAAATAATTTAGCGGGATTATTCTTTGTACCTTTTTCACTCACAGGCATATTAATGCAATTTTATTTCATTAATAAAAAGTTAATGTGTAACACAGTTACTAACATTTCCTAATAAAAAAAGTTCTAACAAACATTAGGACTCATTTTTTAATTGCCTTTTCAATTGATTATAAAAATATTCAGTTTCAGTAGTTAAACCACCGACTAAATAACCATAATATTCTGAATCTTCAGTTTCTGCAAATATTCCGTCGAGGATTTTACCTTCGACCATTAAAGATATATGATCATAAATCTCTTTAGAAGAGTAATTTGGGATTTTAATTTCATCAACTGTGAAGTAAGGTCGGTATACAAGTTCTGCATCTCCGATATATAAAATAATTTTGTTATAAAGATCATTGTTTATCATAACTTCCTCCTGATTATTATTATAAGATGACTCATAAAAAAGATATATTAATATGCTTTTATTTTTTTATTTGCTATAATGTATATAGACTTAATGATAAGAGGTTTACAATGAATTATAAAAACTATCAAGATTATGTTAATAAAGCTTATGTTGAATATAGAAATCAAAATGTGAGTGGTGCATTAGAAAACTTATTAGAAGCAGAAAAAATATTTGCTGATGAAGATTTACTGATAGATATTGCTTTACTATACGATGAAATAAATAATTATGATTTGGCAACAGACTACTATCATAAAGTACTAGATAAAGATATTACAGATGCAAGAGCATATTATGGACTTGGAGTACTTTATGATAATCAAAAACGATTTGATGAAGCTAAAGCATATTATAAAGAAGCAATAAACTATGATGATGATTATTTTGAAGCACATTTTTTCATAGCTAATATTTATGATGATGAAAAAGAAACAAATCTAGCTATTTATCACTATAAACGAGTGATTGAAATTAACCCGGAATATTTTTATGGTTATTTAAATTTAGGGGCAATATATGAAAATTTAAATGAGAATGAAATTGCTTTAGATTATTTATTAAAAGCTCAAGCAATTAACGACGATAATCATTTACTTCATTTTAATTTAGGTGTTGTTTACCGTAAATTAAAACAAGTTGGTTCAAGTATAGAAAGTTATTTAAGGTCACTCACCATTTCTAATAGTCATCCATTTACATTTTTAAATTTAGCGATCATTTATAAAGATGATTTAAAGGATATAACGAAAGCGATAGATACATATACATTAGGCATTAAGGAACATCCTAATGTAGCTGTACTGTATTATAATCGCGGATGCGCATACTCGTTGATTAAAGCATATGATAAAGCAATCGATGATTTAGTTGAAGCTATTAGCCTAGATCCTAAACTAAAAGAATACATGTTTGAAGATGATGAACTTATAGAATTGATGAAATTACCACAATTTTTAAAAAACTTTCATAATAACTAATAGATATGCCTAAACATTTATATTGTTTAGGCATATTTTATAATGGGAGTTATTATGAGGTGGGTACAATGATTAATAAATATCATGTGCAACCTGGTGATACGATGTGTAAAATAGTCGAAAAGTTTGAGTTACATCTTAATGGTATTGTTAAAGAAAATAATATTAATGAGTTAAAGTTTATTGAAAATCAAACAATCTTAATACCATTACCAATCGTTAATAGTATTAAGCTTTATGAATATAAAACTTCTGAAAATGATACTTTATTAAGTATCGAAAATTTATTTAAGGTAGCTATTAAAGAAATAAAATATTTTAATGATCTATTTAATTTAATATTAGTTGAAAATCAAGAGCTAACCATTAATGATGAAAACGTATCACAAGTGTTTGTTATTGACTATGATAATATATAAAAGGAAACTCATATATAAGTTTCCTTTTTTTGCAGAGTTTTTTTCTATTATTTAACAAAAAAAAGACAATCATTTGTGATTGTCTTTTGCATTTAAACCATTATTTTTTGTTATTTGTTACCGGTCTAACTGGATTTAAGTTAATAATAAAATGAATATCTACTAAGTAGATAAAATAACTTACTGCTGCTTTTAAGATCATAACGATTATTAATAGAATAAATAGGAGCACCTTTAGATGCATCATTGATTCATAAATGAGGGCACCATTTAATTCTAAAACCGTTATTAAGGTTTCAAATAAGGCAAATAAGCCGATTGAAACAAATAATAAAATGAATGATCCAACTAAATTAGTTTTTACAGTTACATAAATTTCTTGGATTGATTTGATAATTGATCCTGTTACGAGTGTTTTAGTTGGCAGAAAGCGTAAGAAAGTAAAAAGAAATAATAGTGAACCTATTAACAAGATTCCAAGAAATATTTTTAGAAATAAACTTTCTGATGCTAAAGCTTGTACTAACCAATTAGTGAGTATGATAACAATGATGTAATAAGTTAAAAATACAAAAATATATTTACCAAAATTGGTAAGCGAATATTTAGTTGAATGTTTACTTACATTAAATTGATCTTCACTAGCTCGAATTGTAAAAACATTAATGAATAACAATACTGGGATTGCTACTAAAATAAAGACAAGTATTTGCCAATCTTCAATTAATGTTAATAAATCAATATCTGCAAGGTTTTTTTTATTTATTCTTAATTCAAAAGTAAATTTTTGATGAATAAGAATAAAAAACCCAAAAACTAAAAATAATTTATAAAGATATAATGCATAAAGATCTTTATAACCCTTTTTAACAAAATGAATAGATTTTAATATTGCCTCTTTTAAATAATTTAAACTCATATTAACCTCCTCTAATCTAATTATATTATATGGTTTATTATTCGTAAAAACAAGAAAAACTTAAATATAAATAAAAAAGAATGCCTAGGAAAAGGCATTCTTAACGCTTATTAAGCTAATTCGATTAACTCTACATTTTTAGTAATAAAATTAGCCTCTTTCAGTTCTACTAAAAGACCATTTTTAGACTTGAAAACACCTGATGATAGGGTTGTATTAACGCAATCTTGAATAGAAAGTACATCGTATGGTACTTTTGGATTATCAATATTGATCGTATAAGTCTTACCATTATCTGTCAAGAAAACAAGTTGTAATGTTTGTGTTTGCATCATTTCACCTCCTTTCTTTAAATTAATTGACTAACTAAGCTAAAATGAAATCTTCATCGATGCAAATGCTGTTTAAAGGATAACCGTATAAAGCAGCTAATTTAGTACCAACTATATGTACTTGGTCTATAGTTGCTTCTTCGGTTAAAGTATTAATTGATTTACGAACTAATACTGGATCACCTTTCGCATTTACACCATTTTCAAACACTAGAATTAATGTTCTAGCATCGAATTGTTTTGTTGCCATTGTATCACCTCCTTACAACATATAAATAATTCAATTAAATGGTTTGGGGGAAAAAATTATAAATTTGTGATATAATAAAAACATATGGAAAAAAATGAATAACAGGAGTAATGATTATGGATCAAATCGTTAATATAATAGGTGCAGGACTCGCTGGAAGCGAAGCATGTTATCAGTTAGCTAAGCGGGGTATAAAAGTAAGACTCATAGAAATGCGTCCTATTAAAAGTACAGAAGCACATAAAACTGACCTTTTTGGAGAATTAGTTTGTAGTAACTCGTTAAGAGCGAATGGTCTTGAAAACGCGGTTGGTGTACTAAAAGAAGAAATGCGTATGTTAGATTCTTTAGTCATGAAAGCTGCAGAAGCTACTAAATTACCCGCTGGTGGTGCTTTAGCAGTTGATCGTGATGCTTTTCCTCAATATATTACGAATACCTTAAAAAATATGGAAAACGTCGAATTCATTAATAAAGAAGTAACGGAAATTCCTGATGGATATACGATTATCGCAAGTGGTCCATTAACTAGTAGTAATTTAAGTAGTAAAATTAAAGAACTATTAGGAAATGAATACTTTTACTTCTACGATGCTGCTGCACCAATTGTCGATAAAGAATCGATCAATTTAGACAAAGTCTATTTAAAATCACGTTATGACAAAGGTGAAGCTGCTTATTTAAATTGTCCGATGACAGAAGAAGAGTTCAATCATTTTTACGATGAACTCATTAGTGCGGAATGTGTGAACCCTAAAGATTTTGAAAAAGAAATCTATTTTGAAGGGTGTATGCCTGTTGAAGTGATGGCAAAAAGAGGTCGCCAAACTTTATTATTTGGACCACTTAAGCCAGTTGGACTAGAAGATCCTAAAACAGGTCAAATTCCTTTTGCTGTTGTACAATTAAGACAAGATAATGCTGCGGGAACGCTGTTTAACATCGTCGGTTTTCAAACACATTTAAAGTTTGGCGAACAAAAACGCGTCTTTAGTCTTATTCCTGGACTTGAAAATGCCGAATTTTTACGTTTAGGGGTTATGCATCGCAATAGCTTTATTAATTCACCCATTCTTTTAAAACCAACCTATCAGTATAAAAACAATGAAAAAATCTTCTTTGCTGGACAAATGACAGGTGTTGAAGGTTATGTTGAAAGTGCTGCATCAGGTTTATATGCTGGCATTAATATGTATAAATTATTAAAAGATGAAGAATTAGTTGTTTTTCCACGTCAAACGATTATGGGTTCAATGGCACATTACATAACTAGTGCAGATCCAAAAACATTTCAACCCATGAACGCTAATTTCGGAATTGTTATGGATTTAGATTTTAAACATAAGAAAAAAGAACGTAAATCACTATATGGAACACGAGCAATTGAAACACTTAAAGAAATTATGACAACTAATAATCTTTAATAAAAAGGGTGTGAGTAGGGTGGAACATTTTATTTTCTTATTCAAAAAATATTTAATGACTGAACGTAATTATTCTCCTCATACAATCATTAATTACGAAATCGATTTAAGAGAATTCGATGAGTTTTTAAAAAGTGAGGACATTGAACAAATCACAAACTTTAGTTATCAGGATGCACGTAAGTATTTAGCGTTTTTACATAAAAAAGGTCTAGCTAAATCATCGGTTAGTCGAAAGATTTCTTCTATAAGAACGTACTTTAAATATTTAGAAAGTCGTAAGTATGTAAATGAAAATCCATTTTTAATGTTAACATTACCTAAAAAAGATAAAAAATTACCGAAGTTTTTTTATTTAAAAGAAATGAAACAAATCATTGATAGTATAGATTCAACTGATTTACTTGGTCAAAGAAATAGTGCGATTATAGAATTGTTGTATGGCTCAGGTCTTCGTGTCAGTGAACTTTGTTCGTTAGAATTACATCAGATTAATTTTTCAAATAACCTCATTTTAGTGAGAGGAAAAGGGAGTAAAGAGCGCTATGTTCCGATGACTAAATATTGCTTTGAAGCAATGAATAAATATATAAATGACAGTAGACGAAAGCTATTAATGAATTCAAAGTCTAATACGAACATTATTTTTTTAAACCATTTAGGATTTAAATTAACAACCAGAGGTGTAAGAGATATTTTAAATCGAATTATTGAAAAGACAGCTCAAATTCATAAAATTACACCGCATATGTTAAGACACACATTTGCGACTCATCTTTTAGATAATGGAGCAGATATAAGAAGTGTGCAAGAATTATTAGGACATTCACAATTGTCAACAACACAAATCTATACGCATGTTTCAAAAGAAAAATTAAAACAAGTTTATATGGAATCACATCCACACGCAAAGGAGTAAAAATGAGAGGTTTTGAAATAATTAGTAGTTATCATAATATGGGTATTAATATACCACAAAGACAAACTAAGTTTTCAGCAGGATATGACATAGAAGCAGCTGAATCAGTTGAATTAAACCCTCTTGAAAAGAAATTAATTAAAACAGGACTAAAAGCTTATATGCAAGAGGATGAAGTTTTAAATATTTATATTAGATCCAGTATGGCGGTTAAAAAAAATGCGATGTTAGCTAATAATGTAGGTATAATAGATGCTGATTATTATAATAACGAAAGTAATGAAGGTCATATTTTAATTCCAATGATTAATTTTGGTAATGATGTATTAAAAATCAATAAAGGTGATAAAATAGCACAAGGTATATTTCAAAAATTCTTATTAATCGACAAAGATTTGTCGAATAATATAGATAGAATGGGTGGTTTTGGCACGACAAACATTAAAATATAAAATTAGTATAAAATGAATTGAAAATAATAAGATTATATGGTATACTTTATCGTGGCAAAAAAAATACGCACACATATCGAGAAAACCGTCGAGTGCTACTTTTGGTAGTGGCGATTTTTGTTGAAATATGTGGAGGCCAAACAAAAATTTAGGAGGAAAAAATTAATGTCTGTAGTTTCAATGAAACAATTATTAGAAGCTGGTGTACATTTTGGACACCAAACACGTAGATGGAATCCAAAAATGGGTAGATACATCTATGCAAAAAGAAATGGTATTTATATCATCGATTTACAAAAATCTCAAGAAAAAATTGAAGAAGCTTATAAAATATTATTTGATATCGTAAAAGACGGTGGAAAAATATTATTTGTTGGTACTAAAAAACAAGCTCAACAAGCAGTTAAAGAAGAAGCAGTTAGATCAGGACAATACTACATCAACCAACGTTGGTTAGGTGGTACTTTAACTAATTATTCAACTTTAAAAACTCGTATTAATTTATTGTTTGAATTAGAAAAAATGTTTGAAGATAATTCAATTTTAAATTACCCTAAAAAAGAACAATTATTAATGAAAAAAGAATTAGAAAAATTACAAAAATTCTTTGATGGAATTAAAGAAATGCCTGGAGTTCCAAATGCATTATTTATTATAGATCCTAAAAAAGAAAGAAATGCGATATTAGAAGCTCGTAAATTAAATATCCCAGTATTTGGAATCGTAGATACAAACTGTGATCCAGATGATGTGGACTATGTAATTCCAGCTAATGATGACGCTATAAGAGCAGTTAAATTAATTTTAACAGTAATGGCTAATGCAGCTGTTGAAGCACAAGGTGGAAAAATTGTTCGTATAGGTGAAGAAAAAGAAGAAGTCCAAGTTGAAAAAGTAGTTGAAACAACTCCGGAGACTACTAATACATCTGCTGAATAATTAAAATTCTGTGGTGATAAAGGTTCTCCTTTATCACCTTTTTTTAAAATAGAAATAATAATTTTTAGGAGGAATAAAAAAATGGCTGTAACAGCACAAATGGTAAAAGAACTTCGCGAAAAAACTGGTGCAGGAATGATGGATTGTAAAAAAGCACTAGAAGCATGTGATGGGAACATGGATGTTGCAATCGATTGGTTACGTGAAAAAGGGATTGCGAAAGCTGCAAAAAAAGCAGACAGAGTTGCTGCTGAAGGATTATGTAATGTTGTAGTAGATGGAAATACTGCAGTTATTTATGAATTAAACTCTGAAACAGACTTTGTAGCTAAAAACGAACAATTCTTAAATTTAATTGCTAGAGTAGGGCAAGCTTTAATTGAAGCAAAACCAACTAGCGTTGAAGCAGCTCTTGCTTATAACTATGAAGGTCAAACAGTTGAAAATATAGTTGTAACAGCAAGTTCAACAATTGGTGAAAAAATAACATTACGTCGTGTAAAAACGCAATCTAAAAATAATACTCAAACTTTTGGTTCATACAAACACATGGGCGGACGTATTGCAGTATTGACATTATTAGATGGTGCAAACGATGAAGTTGCTAAAGATATTTCAATGCATGTAGCGGCTTCAAATCCTAAATTCTTAGATGAAACGAGTGTTGATCAACATGCGGTTAGTCATGAAAGAGAAATGTTCGCAAAAGAATTAGAAAATGAATTATCTAATGAAACTAATGAAAAAGCAAAAGCAGCTAAAACTGCTCGTATCCCACAAATCGTTGAAGGTAAAGTTACTAAATGGTTAAAAGAAAGTTGTTTAGTTGCTCAACCATTTGTTAAAAACCCAGATATTACAGTTGAACAATATGTAAAATCTCATAATGGAAAAGTAGTTTCATACATCCGTTTTGAAGTAGGAGAAGGAATCGAAAAACAAGTAACTAACTTCGCTGAAGAAGTTATGTCACAAGTTCGCGCTTAATCACTCTGAATTTTAAAAAAGGATGGTATCAACAATGGATAATAAAGAATATCAACGTGTTATATTAAAGCTAAGTGGCGAAGCACTTGCAGGAGAACATAAAGTTGGAATTGACCCATTAACAGTTAGATTAATTGCTGAAGAAATTAAAGAAGCCTATAATACTGGAATTCAATTAGGAATTATTGTGGGTGGAGGAAATATCTGGCGTGGTAAATCAGCTAGTGAATTAGGAATGGAAAGAGCTAGCGCAGATTATATGGGAATGTTAGCAACGGTAATGAATGCATTAGCGTTACAAAACGCACTAGAAGCAATTGGAGTTGCAACGAGAGCGATGACTTCGATTAGTATGGAAGCTGTAGCTGAACCCTATATACGTAGACGTGCTATTCGTCATTTAGAAAAAGGGCGCATTGTAATTTTTGGTGGAGGAACAGGAAATCCGTTTTTCTCAACTGACACTACTGCTGCTTTAAGAGCAGCTGAAATTGGCGCTGATGCTATATTAATGGCAAAAAACGGTGTTGATGGAGTTTATGATGCAGATCCAAAAGTTGATCCGAATGCGAAAAAATATGAAGAATTAACATTTTTAGAGTTAGTTAACCGTAATTTAAAAGTTATGGACTCAACAGCAGCAACACTTTGTATGGATAACAACATCGATGTTGTTGTGTTTAATATGAATACAAAAGGCAATATTAAAAAGGCCGTAGAAGGTCAAAAAATCGGTACTACAGTAAAGGGGAGATAATAATGCCTGAAACAATATTATTTGATGCAGAAGAAAGAATGGAAAAGACAGTAGATTCGTTACATCATGAGTTGCAAACCGTTCGTACTGGACGTGCAAGCAGTAGTGTTCTTGATCGTATTACTGTTGATTACTATGGAGCTCCTACATCAGTTAACCAAATGGCTACAGTGTCAACACCTGAACCACGTTTGTTAGTAATCAAACCTTATGATAAGTCAATGATTAAAGCTGTAGAAAAAGCAATATTAGAATCAGATTTAGGTATCACACCTTCAAATGATGGACAAGTAATTAGAATTGCATTTCCTCAATTAACAGAAGAACGCCGTCGTGACCTAGCTAAGTTAGTTCATAAATACGGTGAAGAAGCAAAAGTTGCATTACGTAACATTCGTCGTGATGCTAATGAAGCACTAAAAAAATTAGAAAAAGATAAAACACTTACAGAAGATGGTTTAAAATCTTATCAAGATGAAGTTCAAAAACTAACAGACGATTATGCTAAAAAAATTGATGTCGTAGTCGATAACAAAGAAAAAGATATTTTACATGTTTAATAAGAAAAGTAGGACACTTGTCCTACTTTTTGTTTTATATTTACATAGTTTAGCCTTAATGTTAATATGTGTAAAGATTTTTTTATGATGTTTTTGGTTATATAATAGGGTTAGTTACAATAGTTTTAGGTGGTACCAACATTACTCATGATAAAATATAAAATTTCTAATTTATTATCAAAATTCACATTACTTGTAACCCTATTATCTATTGGATTATTGATTTTATCAGGAATTATTTTACAATGACTTCGTCAAACAATACATAATTTTGTAGAAATTTTTATAGAGTTGTATTACATATATTTTTTTGTATAGGAAATGAATTAGCTCATGTTGAATAAGTGGGTTAGATGATGATAATATAAAAATAAATTATAAAATGATATTTGTACTATGATCATTATGATTTGAAAATAAATAAATATTTTCCATAAAAAGGTAGAAAACTATATATATGTTCTACCTTTTTTTTGGTATAATGTAAAAATAAGTTTATTTATCTAGAATTAGTGGAAAAAAGATTGAAAGTGTTATAAAATATTAATATTGAGAAGATTTTTGGAGGAACTATGCTTTTTAAGAAAAAAGATAAACAACAAAATATAAGCCAACAAAAATTGCCAAATCATATCGCTTTTATTATGGACGGGAATGGGAGATGGGCTAAAAAACGTGGGTTACCTCGTTCTGCAGGACATAGTGAAGGTGGAAAGGCATTACTTAAAGTATTAAATAAATGTAATGAATTACATATTAAAGCTGTTACTGTTTATGCATTTAGTACAGAAAATTGGAAAAGACCTAAAGATGAAGTGGAATTTTTAATGTCCTTACCAAGTAAATATATAAATACTTATTTACCAAAAATAAAAGAATCCAATATTATAATGAAATTTATTGGTAACTTAGATGAATTATCGGATATATTAAAGGCTGATATAAACAAATCAATTGAAGAAACCAAAAATAATACGGGACTAATATTTACAGTTGCGATTAACTATGGATCACAAGATGAAATGCTTTACGCAATTAAAAAAGTATCTAAAGACGTATTAGAAAAAAAAGTTTTAATTGATGATATCAATAAGGAATACTTTGAAAGTAAATTAATGACTCATGGTATGCCGAATATTGATTTATTAATTAGAACAAGTGGAGAAATAAGAATCAGTAACTTTTTATTATGGCAAATTGCTTATAGTGAATTGTATTTTACTGATCAGTATTGGCCAGATTTTGATGAAGTAGAGTTGTATAAAGCGCTATCTGAGTATCAAAGAAGAAATAGAAGATTTGGTGGGGTTGAGGAAGTATGAAACAAAGAGTTTTAACGGGTATATCTATTATCGCAGTATTTATTCCAATATTTTATTTTAAAATAGTTTACAATGTAAATGAACCAGTTTTTATTATAGGGTTAATATTAGCTGTTATCGCAATGAATGAAATGTTATCGATGAAAGAAACGGAAAAAAAACTTCCGATTGAAGTTCACTTGGCCGCATATTTTGTGGTTATTTATTTAAGTTTTATTGAGATATTCTCTAACGCAGAATTTGGGATTAATTTATTAAGCCCAACTTATAATATTGGTTTAAACATTGTTCCAGTTACATTAGCTTTTTTAGCTATAATAATGGTAATTAGAAAAAATTTCAAATTAAATGAAGCAGGTTTTCTTTTCTTTACGATTTTTTATGTAGGATTTTCTTTTCAAAGTTTGGTGTATTTCTTAGGACAAGGAATATATCAATTACTTTATATTATTTTCGTAGCTATTTGTACTGACACATTTGCATATTTCTCAGGCTATTTTTTAGGTAAGCATAAATTAGCTCCTATCATAAGTCCAAAGAAAACAATTGAAGGAGCGATTGGTGGTACTTTAGCCACTACAATATTTGTTTCAATTTTTGCTTATTATAATCATATTTTTGATAATAAATCCGTATTATTTATTGTTATTATTACATTAATATTATCGATTATAAGTCAATTCGGTGACTTAATTGCTTCTGTAATGAAACGTCAATATAAAATTAAAGACTATGGAAATTTATTTCCTGGTCATGGTGGTGTATTAGATCGCTTAGATAGCATCTTATTCACTGCATTGTCATTATATTATTTAAATGAAATATTCAATGTATTTTTCACAAAAAGCATAATTGGGTGATAAAATGAATAAAAAAAACATTTATTTATTAGGAGCAACTGGTTCAATTGGAACACAAACACTTGATGTAATAGACAATAATCCTGATAAATATGAACTAATTACGATTTCATTCGGTAGACAAATTGATAAAGGAATTGAAATAATCAAAAAGTTTAAGCCTAAATTTGTAAGTACCATGGATTCTAAAGATGCGTTAAAAATAAAACTGCTTTTTCCTGAAATTGAAGTAGGATTTGGTGATGAAGGATTAATTCATGCGGCGACCTATGATTCGTATAACTCAAATGAGAATTTAGTTGTTACTGCAGTAGTTGGTTCAGTTGGTTTAACACCGACAATTAAAGCAATAAAAAAAGGCTATAATATTGGTTTGGCTAATAAAGAAACTTTGGTAACTGCCGGTCACCTTGTTATGAAATTAGCTGAAGAAAATCACGTTAAAATTTTACCAATAGATAGTGAGCATGCGGCTATCTTTCAATGTTTAAATGGTGAAGATCCAAGTAAAGTTGAACAATTAATTATCACCGCAAGTGGTGGTTCATTCCGTGACAAAACACGGGAGGAATTAGTATATGTTACAATAAAAGACGCACTAAATCATCCAAACTGGTCAATGGGAGCAAAGATTACTATTGATTCAGCAACGATGATGAATAAAGGGCTTGAAGTTATTGAAGCACACTGGTTGTTTAATTTACCTTATGAAAGAATTTCAACCATTCTACATAAAGAGAGTGTGATTCATTCGATGGTTGAATTTATTGATACAGCGGTTATTGCACAATTAGGAACACCTGATATGCGTATACCCATTCAGTATGCGTTAGCGTATCCCGAAAGAATTGTATCTAAAAATAGTAGAAGACTAAATTTAGCAGAAATCGGTAAATTAAACTTTAAAGAAATGGATTATAATCGTTTTCCTTGTTTAAAATTTGCTTATGATGCTGGCATTAAAGGCGGAAGTATGCCAACTGTATTAAACGCAGCTAACGAAGCTGCTGTGGGGCTATTTTTACAAGGGAAAATTAAATTTTTAGATATAGAAAAATTAATATATCAACAAATCGAATCACATCATATTATTAGTAATCCAGATTTAGAGACTGTATTAGCACTTGATCAAGAAATAAAAGCTAAAGTATCTAGTCTGCAAATTGAAAGGAGCTAAAAAATGGCAACATTATTAAATGTTTTAATATTTGTATTTGTATTAGGATTAGTTGTACTCGTACACGAATTTGGACATTTTATTTTTGCTAGAAGAGCAGGAATTTTATGTCATGAATTTTCAATAGGTATGGGTCCTGCTGTATATAAAATCAAAAGAGGAGAAACCACCTATGCAATTAGAGCAATTCCAATTGGTGGCTATGTCTCAATGGCAGGAGAGGAACCTGAAACCTCAAAAATCAAAAAAGATCAAATTATTTATTTAGATACAAAGGATAAATTAATTAGAAAAATTTATTTATTTAATCCTAAATATATTACAGCTACAAAAGCTAAAGTTATCGATTTTGATTTATATGGACAAAATGGAGATAAACTTTATATTCACTATGAAGATGAAGATGGACAGTCACAAATAGATCGTGTAAAACGTGATGCAATGTATGTCTTTGATGAAAAAACTGAGTACCAAATTGCACCCTACGACCGTTGTTTTGAATCCAAACCTTGGATTCCTCGCTTTTTAACAGTAGTAATGGGAGCTGGTTTTAACTTTTTACTAGCAATACTCATATTTATCATTGTCAATCTATTATCAGGTGTTCCAACTGATCTTCCTATTGTAGATACACCTTTAGTTAATTCACCTTCTGAAGGTAAATTACTAGAAGATGACGAAATAGTTTCAATTAACGGTGTTGATATAAATAAATGGGAAGATGTTACTTCATTTATGGCTAATTACGCAAAGAGTACTAACGATAATAAAGCACTTACAGTAGTTGTATTACGTGATGGCAAAGAAGTAACTGAAGTGATGACTCCAATGATTTATATCGCTACACTTGGATTATATAGTGACCATAATAATGTTAATTCTAATATAGTAGGAACGATTGGTAAATCAACGTCAGCTTACATTGAAGGATTAAGAGAAGGCGATGTAATAACACGGATTAAAGGAACAAGATCAGATGATAAAAATACCGAAAATGTATCTGAAATTAAACTTATTGATGAACCCGTTTCTAATTTCTATGAGATTAGAGAAGTACTTCAAAACTTTTATTTAAACGAAGAAATAGAAATTACCTATTCACGTAATGGTGTTGAAGATACTATAAAAGTAGCTTTATTAAAAGCACTAGAACCAGAAAATGTTTCAGCATTTAAATTAGGCATCTCTCCGATCACTGAGTTTAGACCTCTTAAATCAATCGTTTTAGGTGTAACCAATACATTTGGAGTAATTGATTCAGTATTTCAAACATTAGGGTTATTATTTAATAATAAAAATGTTGGAGTATCTGATTTATCAGGTCCATTAGGAATATATCAAATGACTAAAACTTTTGCGATGGCAGGATTAATTTCACTACTATCATGGATTGCATTTATTAGTGCTAATATTGGTTTTGTTAATTTATTACCCATACCAGCACTTGATGGTGGAAGATTAATATTCTTAGTCATTGAAAAAATAGCTCGAAGACCTATAAGTCGTAAAGTTGAAGGATATATCCATACTGTCGGATTTGTATTATTTATGCTTTTATTCGTTTATGTATTTTATAATGATCTATTAAGAATGTTTTAATATAAGATTAGAAGATTTAAAAACTTAAATCTTCTTTTTTTATTTGCCAATATATGATAAAATAGAAGATAAAAGTATAGGATGTGACAAATTATGAATAAATATATTATAAAAGCTTTATCAAGCTTAGTAAAATTCTTTTCAATAGAAGAAGATAATTTTGATTTATTAAATACAACAGAAGTCTTATTAAAAAGAAACGTCCTAGTGAATCGATTATTGGCCATTACGAACGTTTTAATAACAATTTTTATGTTTATTCTCAATATTAATAGTAACGACATTACTTTTATCGACACACTGGTTTTACTTATCCCATCGATTGGTCTAAATGTTTTAATTACTTATTTAGTGAATACTAAACAATGTGATGAAGAAAAACAATTATTAGGAATGTATGTTGGGGTATTATCTGTTTCTTGGATTGCCTTTCGCTTATTTGCGACGTATCCTGCACCATACACATATGTTTTTATTTATTTTGCTTTAGTCGTCATCGCATTATTTCAAAATCGTAATGCAATGTTAATGGGCGATGTTTTTATATTTGTTATCGCATCCTATATTCATTTTAGTGAAATGTTTAAGGATTTTAGTCCTATCTTTACAAGTAAAGGTATGTCATTAAATGAAATCACTGTTTATACCCTGTTTTTGGTATTGTTTATTTTGGTTTTAACCGCAATGGTTTTCTTCAGCGAGTACATGGATAAACAACGTAAAGATGAATTAGCCAAACGTGAAAAAATTGAAAATGAATTTAATGATGTATTATTTAGTGTTTTTGATACCATTGAAGATTTCTCACAAGTGACTGAAGATGATGAACTGAGTAGTGATTATGTTACCGCATTAATGGCTAAAAAATTAGGCTTATTATTAAAATATGAAGAAGAGAAATGTGATCAGCTTTTTAGTTTTGCGATTGTTATTGGCGTTAACAATGATTTTAGTTTAGACTATGATGAAAATCAAAAAGCGAGTTTATTAAAAGATTATAGTAAAATAAAATATAAATTAAACATCGGTCAATCACTCTTAAAAAGAACTAGAATAAAAATTAAATGTGAAGGCATGGTTCGTTCACGATATGAATCTTGGTTTGTATCAGAAAATTTCAAAAAAATTAAATCTGAAGATGATAGTATTGACAATCAAATTGTTTTACTATGTGAAATGTATGTGATTTTACGTGATAAACAAAGTTATAAAAAAGCTTTACCACATATAAAAGCAATTAAAGAAATAACAGATACTTTTAATCATTTCTTTGATGAAAGCTTACTAAATACATTTTTAGAAAATCATGTTGAATTTGAAGTTATTTATGAAAGAACAAGAAGTGTATAATTTTATGTTGACAAATGTCAATTTTTCGTGTATCCTATTAAACAATAGGATGCCTTTAAGATAGTCCCGTGAGACTAATAAGGAATTGTACATAAATGGAAAAGTGTGTAAACCTTAACTATCTTTTAGGATGTTAAGGTTTTTTTTATTGGTATCCTATACCAAAAGAAATATATAGGAGGAATAATTATGTTTAAATCAAAAAGCAAAGCTAATCAATTAGCAATCAAAATGGCACTTGCCCTAATTTTAGGATTATTATCAGGTGTAGGATTCTTATTATTAAGAGAATATTTATTAAATTCAGGTAATGAAATTACTTGGAGTTCAATTAATTCGTTGTTATTTCAAGATATTAATGTTGAAAGTGGCAATAAAGCAATTGGACTCTTTTATATTATTGGGCAATTATTTACAAACTCACTACAACTAGTCATTGTACCAATGGTTTTCACATCAATTACTTTAGCAATGTGTAAAATTGCAGATACCAAAAAATTAGGTAGAATCTCAGCGAAAACAATCTTTGGTTTTCTAATAACCTACTTCTTTGCCTTATTACTTGCAGGTACTGTTGGTTTTATCGCGCATAAATTAGGTGCGTTTAATGTAAATATTGGTGATCTTACAGGTCAGTCTGGTTCAGTTGGTTCAAATCCATTAAAGATCGTCATTGAATCTGTACCAAATAATATCCTAACTGCGTTTAGTAGTAATGGTAAAGTCCTAGCAGTGGTCTTTATCGCCGTCATTTGTGGTTTAGCGATTAACGCGTTAGGTAACAAAATAAGTATTCTAACAAAATTACTTGAAGAAATTAATGAAATATTAGTTAAATTTTTAGATGTCGTAATAACAAAATTCGGTCCATTTGCTATATTCGTACTCTTAACCCGTACATTTGCGATATATGGTATAGATCACTTATTACCAGCACTTAACTATGTAGTGTTAACAGTCATTTGTTTACTAGTTTTCCTAGTATTTGGTTATGCATTGTTTGTGTGGATTTTCGGAAAAGTAAATCCAATCCCATTTATTCGTAAAATCGGTAAAGTTGCGATGTTTGGCTTCTCAACTTCATCAAGTGCTGCTACATTACCACTGAACACTAAAACTACTATAGAAGAATTAGGCGTAGATAATGAAATTGCTTCATTTGTCCTACCTTTAGGGATGACTGTTAATATGAATGGTACCGCCATTATGCAGGTGATTGCGACAATCTTTATCGCTTCTTATGCTGGATACGATATAAATATTGGAAGTGTTATCATAATCGCTCTGCTCGCTTTACTAGCGTCAGTAGGAACACCTGCAGCACCTGGTGCCGGAGCAATCATACTCTTCACACTGCTAACAGGAATGGGTTATAATAATGACGCTGCATTAATTGTTTATGCTTTAATTCTAGCGATTAATCGTCCTGTTGAAATGCTTGTCACTTCGCTAAATGTCGTAGGTGATAGTGCAATAGCTGTAGTTGTTGCGAATTCAGAAAACTTACTAAACAAAGAAGTATATGCAGCTTAATTAGAAAGGAATGTTAAAATGGAAAAAGATGTTATCATCGCACTAGATTTTGAAAATAGCAATGAAACAATCACGTTTTTAGAAAAGTTTGATGAATCACTGTTTGTAAAAGTCGGAATGGAATTATTTTATAAAGAAGGTCCAGATGTAATTAGTAGGATTCAAGACAAAGGTCATAAAGTATTCCTAGATTTGAAATTACATGATATACCAACAACCGTTTATCGTTCTATGAAAAATATCGCAAAATTAAAGATCGATATGGTAACAATACATACATCAGGCGGAATAGAAATGATGAATTGTGCATTAATGGGATTAAATGAAAGTGGCATAAAAAGACCACTTTGTGTAGGTGTAACCATTTTAACATCAATCTCTGAAACAGTACTGAAAGAGGAATTATTAATAACAGAACCTATCTCTGAAACAGTATTACATTATGCGCATAATGCGAAAATGTCGGGATTAGATGGAGTCGTTTGTTCTCCACTCGAATCATCCATCATCCATTCGCATTTAGGTAAAGACTTCTATACAATCACTCCAGGTATTCGTTTAGAAAATAATGAACATAACGATCAAGTAAGAGTGACCACACCTAAAATTGCTAGAGCATTAGGTTCTGATTATATCGTTGTAGGCCGCACGATTACAAATGCAAAAAATCCGCTTGAAGCATATCAAAGTGTTAAAAATCAGTTTATGATTGAAGGTGAATAAGATGGAAAGAACAATCGCAAAATATTTATTAGAAATTAACGCTGTAACATTATCTGTAGAAAACCCCTATACATGGGCATCTGGTATAAAAGCACCCATCTATTGTGATAATCGTTTGACGTTATCTTTTCCTAATATTCGAAATGATATTGAATTAGGACTAGCTAAGGTAATTGAAATTTATTATCCTGAAACAGAAATGTTAATGGGAACTGCAACTGCAGGAATTGCTCACGCAGCACTAGTGGCAAACATTTTAGATTTACCGATGGGTTATGTGAGATCGAGTAATAAGACTCACGGTAAAGGAAATCAAATTGAAGGAAAAGTTGTTGAAAAACAAAAAGTCGTCGTCGTTGAAGATTTAATTTCAACAGGAAGTTCTAGCTTAGAAGTAGTTAAAGCCCTACAAGAAGCAAATCTTGAAGTTTTAGGGGTCATTTCAATATTTACATATAATTTTAAACTATCCGAAATGAATTTCAAAAATGCAAATCTACGATATCATTCACTTACTAATTATGAAGTTTTGATTAATGTAGCACTAGAGCATAACTATATTACTCAAAATGACTTTGATAAATTAAAAAAATGGTATGTAAATCCTGAAAGTACAGAATGGATGAAATAAATTATTAACTTAAAATAGACTCGCAAAAGCGAGTTCTATTTATTTCTATTAAATTTTTAATATTAATTAAGATAAATTGCATAAACTATAAATAAAATATTTGACAAAATATGTAATATATCATATAATAAATTTGTTGTTTTTTAAATATATATAACCTTATTAAGAGCGATGTAGGAAAAGAACCCTGTGACGTCGCAGCAACCCCAATTGGAAGGTGCTAGTTCTAAGGAAGCTTATGCTTCAGCAATAAGGATGCGAATTTAGTCCGCCCTTATTGTGCGGATTTTTTATTTCGTTTTTATGAATATAAAGTTTATATATTTAAAGACTAATATTTAGAGGAGGCATTTTATGAATCATGAACGAAAATTATTTACGTCTGAATCAGTTACAGAAGGACATCCCGATAAAATTTGTGACCAAATTTCTGATGCGGTTTTAGATGCAATATATAAAGATGACCCAATGGCACGTGTTGCTTGTGAAACAAGTGTGACTACTGGTTTAGTTTTAGTTATGGGCGAAATTTCTACTACAACTTATGTTGATATACAAAAATTAGTAAGAGATACTGTACGTGAAATTGGTTATGACCGTGCAAAATATGGTTTTGATGCAGATACATGTGCTGTTTTAGTTGCTTTAAATGAACAATCTCCAGATATCGCAATGGG
>JARDZP010000084.1 GCA_029240795.1 Haloplasmataceae bacterium
TCATTTTTTGATACTCTTTAAAGTTTATTTTACTGAATAAAAGCACATTTTTGGTGATTGAATTTTATCTTCATTTTTTAAAGCCTTAATCGCTTTATCAACATCTTTTTTATCTAGTCCAGCTTTTTCAGCAATTTCAGCAGCTTTTAATGGTGATTGTGATTCAGTAAGTACTTTTAATACTAATTCATTATTACTCATATTTGATCTCCTTTATATTATTTTCTTTATTGTAACATTTTGAATAAAGAAATTCAATTATAAAATGACATATTTTAGTATTGCCCAATAATGACATATACTTCCTAGTAATACAAATATATGAAATAATTCATGAGAACCAAATTTAGGTGATATGTTAGGCTTTTTCAAACCATAAACAATACCACCAACGGTGTATAATACACCACCTAATATTAACCAAAATACTCCCATTCCTGATAAAGAATGATAAAGTGGTATTATTACGAAAATCGCAATCCAACCCATCAAGATATATATAAGAGCTGATACTAAGCTTGGAAGTTTAGTAAAAAAGATTGATGTGTAAATTCCTATTAACGCTATTGACCAGATTGTTATTGTAAAAATTACTCTTAATTCACCCGATAAACTTAAAAGACAAAATGGCGTATAAGTCCCTGCGATTAAAACATAAATCATTGCGTGATCTAACTTTTGAAATTTCCGAATTAGTGCTTTACTTCCAATAACCATATGAAAAATTCCGCTCGCAGAGTACAATAAAAATAAGCTCAATCCATAAACGATAATTGATATGATACTTGTGACTGTTGGTATTGAGTATAAAACATTGATGATTATAAGACTAACTAATCCAATTAATGAAAATAATGCTCCACTAAAATGTGTGATTGAGTTAACAGGTTCTCGAAAATATTTATTCATATATTGCCTCCAAATAATGTGAATTTTATTATATTATTTACATTAAACTTACTTTTATACATATTTTTGTTTAATTCATTAACAAAGATAAAACTTTATCCTCATATTGTTTATTACTACTAAATTTATTTTCAATTTGTTTTATTTTTCCATTATGTAATAGCAATATTTCATCTGCTAATTCATAACTTAAATCAATATCATTCGTTGCTACTATGAGTGTTTTACCTTGTGCATTTACATGTTTGATTATTTCTAAAATAATTTTTTGTGTTTCTATATCAAAATCAGTAAATGGTTCATCAATTAATATTGTATTATGATGATCAAAACATACTGATGAAATTAAGATCAGTACCTTTCTAGTATATAAACAGGTTTCACTAATGTGTTTATTAAGTTCTTTATTTAAACATAATCTTTCAATTAACGTTGTGACTTCTGTCTTATTTCTTTCTCCACTTAAAGTCATTAACATCTCTATATACTCAATTCCTGTTAATGCTTCACAAAAACTAGGTAATTCTTTTAGATAATGACAATTTTCTGCATAAAAGTCACCAGAGTAGTCTTCACAATTCCCACTGATACAATCTAATAATGTTGTTTTTCCAGAACCTTTTAATCCTAATAAAACTGCGATTTTCCCTTTTTGAATCGTAAAGTTTAATTTATTAAAAATATTTTGGTATGACAAGTTTTTACATTTAACCATATAATCCTCCATTATTTTACACCATAGTAATATTATATGCATATATTACATAAAATGTAATATTGTTTACATGTTGATTATTTCATATTTTGCATTTCTTGTCAACTATAAACAAAAATAATATTAATAAAATAAAAACTGTAATGTATTTTACATTACAGTTTGTTTTTTATCTTTTAACTTTTCATACTTATTGATAATTTCTAGCATCTCTAAATCATCAAGATTATTGAATCCCATTTCAACTAAAGATTGTTTTAAAGCTGTTATATCAATTTCGGTTTGTCCCTGAACGTCATTTTTAAATTGTTCATATAAATCTTTATATTCTAAAAAGTCTAAATCGTTACTTTCAAGAGCTTTATATAACAAGGCTTCACGAGCATTACATCGCTCAGAATCATATTTTACATCATCAAAATTAATTAGTAAATGTTTTTTCCCAGTAAAAGTAAGAAGTGATAAATAATTTTCATTTTTAGATAAATTATTAATTAATAAATAAAATGCTTCTAATAATATAGGGTTATGTAACACTAATTTATTTAAATAATCAATCATTTTAAATAACTCTAGTTTTTCATTATCTATGCTAAATAACTCATCTACTTTAATTTTTGTTTCAACAATAATATTCAGTCTTTTTTTAAATACTTTTGGACTCTTATCCATATTTAAATTATACAATTCTTCTCTGTTTTTACAATTAAATAAAAACAAAACATTCGAAAAATATTTCTCAGGCATTAATGCATTTTCATTCGTTTCATCTAAATAATTATTTAGATATTGTCTAGTAATACCTAAATAATCAGCAAGTTCTTGTTGTGTTATTCCAGCATTTTTTATGATATCTCTTAATGACCCCAAATTACCACCTCAACTATCTTCAATTATAACATACAATTGACAAATTCGGACAATTTAATTAATATATAACTATAAAGGATTATTTGGAGGAATTATGATAAAAGACTTTAAGAAAGTAAAGGATGATTTAAAAAATTACTATATAAATAATAATAAAAAGTTTTGGAATCGTCAACGAATGAATCAAATAATAAAAAAAACATTAAATAAAACTAAATATTTTTGGTTATTAATCATAATATTACTCATATTAACAATCAAACCCGATGATAAAATCCTATCAAGTAAATTTAGTTTTATTTATACAATCTATGCACCACAACTTATTCTTTTTTTATTGTTTACAAGTTTATTTGTGGTAGTAGCTCTAGTGTTTTTTACCTACATAACTGATGAATATAATAATTATTTATCTAGAACATATAAAAGTTTCTTAAAAATAATGAAATTATTTATCTCGTTTTCCGTTCTAGCTTTATTAATTTTAATAGCGAATGCTCAAGTATATTATATTAATAATCTATTAATTCCACCCCTTGAAAGCTGTACTTACTATGATTTTTATGGTCACGAACTTTTTGCGAGTGAGAAAATTGGTGAATGTCCAGCATTAAGAAACTTAGAAGTTATTTACGACGTTGAAGTTTTTGATAAAGTAACAATAAAATTTGGTGTCTTAATGAGTAATAAATATACATCTTATGAGTATGTATATGATGATAAAAAAATTGTCAAACAAAGCAAATCGATCTATGAATTAATCAAAAATGAATATGACAATTTTAATTTAGAAGTTATTAATTATCGTAAACCTAATCGTGAAACTATCATTGTAGACATATACAATGAAAATGAATTTATATCTCAAAGAATAAGTATAACAGGTAATACTAAAACAAATACAGAAATAGTTTCTAGGTTAAATGACAATAATGAAATTGTAGTAACTTTTGATGATCATATCTATGATGAATTCTTACCTGTTGAACTATATAGATTTATAAAAAGTGAAAATCAAATAAAACTAGATCATCAATACACATTAACAAAAGTGGACAATGAATCGAATACTATGATAGAAAAATATGATTCCATTTTTTATGATCAAGCAATTATTAATCTAAGCTTTGCTGAATACAATTATTTTCGTGTAGAAGATGAGATATTTCCTATTCTATCCTCACTGACTAATTATAATGGAGTAAATTATCAATATCGAGTAAATTCCATTAATGAAGATGTTGATTATATTGATCAAAAAGCAAATAATACTTTAATCTATCGGAACATCATTGAAAATAATGAAATTGGTTTTAGAGTTATGCATTACTCATATCGTAGAGATAAAAAAGGTAAATTTATTAATATAAATACACTAAATCAAGATGATTATTGTTATGCCAATAACTACTTAAAAACTGACTTTGATTACATTGATATAACAAATTCTAGAAATATAACATTTTGTGGAGAAAATTTATTTTATACTATTAATCCAATCCTATTAGAATATTAATTAAAAAATAACTCAAGATTTTTGAGAAACTACTCCATTCATGTAAATAGCCAATATTACAATAATAATCATATATTTCAAGTTTAAAAATTGAAAAGGCATATAGGGTTCTATTATGCCTTTTTATTAAACATATAACTCATTACTTCTTGATATTCATCGTCTAAATATTTATAGTTAAAATGTTTTGAAACTAGAAATGCAGCCGTTCTAAATAAATCACAAGTTGCTAATAATGCACTCCAAATAGCATCATAATTAGCTAGTGGATAAGTTTCTAAAAGTTTTAACCATATACTCTCATCAAGATATTGTTGTAAATATTTATCATTTTTTCCAACACTTATTGAAAAATTAGTTTTTATTCCAACAGACCATTCTAACATTTTAAGTAACATCTTTCTAATGATCTCTAAATGGTCTATAGCATATAACATTTCATAACGCCATAATCCTTTAGCAACATAAGTCGAAACCCACCAAAATTCGTTACAACAATCATTAAAGAAATCTTGAGTCGGCTTCAATACCCAGTAATCTTGATCAGTTGGACTTGGAATACCAGGTAAACTATTATCTTTATCTAAAAGGATTACTGTTAGTCTATCTTCTTGAAGATAAGCTTCTTTTTCTTCTATGGGTACTAAAGTTAAGTCAATCCGATTTCCATCTATAAACTGAATTAAATAGGCAAATCGACTACTTTTTTCAGGTTCAAATAAAGTCATAGTATCGGGTGTCTGCATAATTAAGCGTTCACCAAAGATATCAAGCCACTTATTATTATCTAGAAAGCTTGTTACATCTGTCACTAAATATACGATATCAAAATCTTGATAATGATCTTTTTTTACATTAGGATTTGTGCGTGAACCGTTCATGGTAACCGCACGAATTCGCTCATCTTTTTTAGGAACACTCAAGATTAAATCAAACATTTCTTTTTCTGTTCTCATACTTTTAAATACAAAAACCCTTCAGATTGTCTCATTATTATTTCTGTAACACCACTTAGAACAACTATAACAACATTTGGAAGTGTGCATTCATTGATTTTGTTACTAATTAACGAATTACGACAAGCAGTAAAGGTTACACCTAAACTTTTTAATTCATTCATGTTCTCTATTAATTTTTCATTGTTACAATAATCAACAACAGCTCTACCATTAGCAACAACCTCAATTTGAGTGTCTTGACCTAAACTTTTAATTAAGTTATTAACATTTGCGATTAAATGATCCCATTTATTTTGTTCATTTATATGAAAAACAACCTTGTAATTACTCATGTGTTTCCTCTATCTACTTAGATTTTTAATTTTAACGCCTATTTTACCTTTTTCTTTATATTTGACTAAATAGTCTGTGGCAGTTTGCGTGTTACAATCATTTTCAGCGATCATCGGTTGAATTTTCCCAACCTTTTTTGAAATTAAGTACGCATCTTCATATATTGGCAATATGTAAATTCCAGCCATAATGACAAAGTTATTCATCGCATTTTGAATGCGTTGTGACTGTGAATGTATATTTATACCAATATAATCTAGAAGTTCTTTTACTTCATCCAAATTAATCTTAAAATCATCTGTAAAAGAAAACATTGTACTGTATATAGAAAATCCAGCACAAACGACTAACTCTACATCACTTTTTAGCCAATGTCTTGCAACTTCAAAGCCATAGGGAGATTTTGCGGCTAAGACAGCAACGCTTCTGTCACTCAGCATATTCCAATTCGCTTTTTTAATCCAATCATTAAGAAATTCTACTGTGACTAGTTTTGGATCAGCAATTAGTCCCGCTAAATACATCGCATCACTATTACCAGTATCAAATAATTCAATCGCTAAATTATGGTCTGTTTTAATTTCCTTTTTTAATGATTTTAAGTCTGTTAGTTTAACCCCAAATAATGGTTCACTCGCGCCATGACTCATATAAATTCTTTTTGTTTGCATGTTTCCATGCGATTCTAAATAACTCATTACATCTGTTTTTGTCATAATTTCTCCTATTATGGTAATCTATTACCAGCAGCACGATATATGTCATACCATTCTTGACGTGTCAATTCCAATAGAGATGCTTTACAAATATCAACTAGACGATTTGCATTTGTTGTTCCAACAATTGTTTGGATTTTAGCTGGATGTCTAAGAATCCAAGCTACCGCGATGGCAGTATTTGGCACACCATATTTTTCAACATATTCATTAATTTTTTTATTTAATTCTGGAAATTTTGGATTATCCAGAAAGACCCCTTCAAAGAAACCATATTGGAAGGGTGACCAAGCTTGGATAGTGATATCATTTAAACGACAAAACTCTAATATACTACCATCACGATTAATAGATGGATCAATTTCCATATTAACATTTAATCCTGAATCGATCATACCTGTATTTGTAATACTTAATTGTAACTGATTAATAAGTAATCTTTCTTTTACATATTTACTGAGTAACTCAATCTGCATTGGATTTTGATTACTTACTCCAAAGTGTTTAACTTTACCACTCTTGTGTAATATTTCAAAAGCATCTGCCACCTCAGCAGGATCCATTAAAGTATCTGGTCGGTGTAATAATAATACATCAACATAATCAGTTTTTAAACGTTTTAAACTGTTATCCACAGAATTTAAAATATGTTCTTTAGAAAAATCAAAAAAACCATTTCTAATCCCACACTTCGTTTGAATCATAAACTTTTCTCTGATACTCGGTTTCATATCAATAGCTTTAGCGAATACTTCTTCTGACTTTCCACCACCATAAATATCTGCATGATCAAAGAAATTAATGCCATTTTCTAAGGCTGTGTTAATTAACTTATTTGCTTCACTAATGTCCATATTTGCGATTCGCATACAACCTAAAGAAATTTCTGAAGCGTCAAATACTTTACCAATTTTAATATTTTTCATTTTACACCTCTTTATTTATTTTACTTTCTATTCTATTATACCAAAAAAACGCTTATAATTAAGCGCTTTTGAATTTTTTAATAATATATATCCTTAATGATAGCTTTTTTATAGTTATTTTTGTTAATAAACACTGTTACATTCATTCCCTCTATCACTTCTCTGGTCTTTCTATTTTTCATTATTGGATTACCGGTTGTATAAACTCTACCCTCATAAGAGTAAGTAAAATTAATTCTACCTCTATCTTTATAAAACCAAAATTACGAATAATTGCAGGACATTCAATTCCTGTACTTAATAGCTTAAATAAGTAAGTTATGCGATAAACAAAATAAACTAAGGCGATTACAGCAAATCCTAGTACTCCAAAAAATGCATATAAATTATTACCTCTATAGAAATAAAAGTATCCAATCAAAATCATTCCTAAGATTGAACCCATTAATGTCGAAAATGTCAAATAGCCAGTTAAAATAATTTTGTGTATTTTTGGCTTATTCATTATAAATCCTCCCTTTTTTCATCATTTTTTTTATATTCAACCGTTCCATCATTCATTTGAATTTCTAACATATTTGTTTCCGTTAAATATTCAATGTATGATCTTAACATTCTTTCAATAACAACATACTTGTTAATAGTTTTAATTTTGATATTAAACTCTTTTAAAACTGCTTTTAAAATTTCCTCAAAATTCATGTTATTTTCAATAATTTGATGAATCCTAAAAGCTCTGCTTTTATAAAAATTAATATTATCAGTAATTAAACTTGTGATATCCTCATAAATCGCTTTATGAGCTAAGATATAATAACTACAATTTAAATGAGATAATTTCGCTTTACTTTTTAAATCTTGACTTAAGATAAAAGCATAGGGCATTTTAGCACTTTCCATCACATCATAACTAATTAATGTATCACCAATATAAGCGACTTGATCAGGAGTAACAATACATATATGGGAAGGACTGTGACCAGGAGTATGCATGATTTTAAAATCTACACCACAAAGTGAAACTTTATCCTCATCATCTGTAATTAAGATATCTGTCTTATTAACCATATGTCCAAAATGTTTTTCAATATTTGACAGTGATAATGTAGAGTAATAAACTTTCAAATTAACACTAGATGCACAAATATTTGCCTCTAAAGCAGGCATCGCAATTAAACAATTTTCTTTATCTTTAAAATAGGCATTATTACCTATGTGATCAACATGTGCATGGGTATTAAGAATCCCTCTAACCTTTAAATGATACTCTTCTAGAATTTTAACAATCTCATCTCTTTCTTCTGCCCATCCTGAGTCTAGTAAAACAATTTCTTCTTCGTTTATTTTATAAAATGGAAGATTAGTCAAAACTGTGTTAATACAATACGTGTTTCCTTTTACGTTAATAATTTCCATTTATTTCTCCTTACACTATTCTTAATATGTATTAAAATTTCCAGAGTAAACTTTTAAAGTGTGGGTTTTATTTCACATATATCTAGTCATTGGTACTTCTTTGTGGAGTACTTTTCTTCTTACATCTCTACACTGAATAACCTAATGGTAACCCCTTGCTCATGCAACTATATAATAAATCTCAAATAAAGTTACGAATGATAAAATAGTAATATGCTTCATTTTCTAATAATCTGTATTATTGGATTCAGAAATGGGATCCACGTGAATGACAATATCAATTCCTAGCTCATTTAAAATCTTCTTTTCAATTTTGTCAATGATCGTATGTGCTTCAACTAAATTAAGATAATCTAATACCTCAACATGAACAGATGCGACACTTCGACCTGGTCCATAATCATGAACATTTAAATCATGAAGACCAACAATCGTTTCATTTTTCATAATGATAGTATTGATTTTCTCAACAAGTTCAGGAGTTGGTGAGGTGCCTAATAAAATACTTACAACTTCTTTCGCAATTTCATAACCAGTATAAATAATTAAAAGTGAAACGATAATCCCAATTATTCCATCAATAGATATGTTTAAATAATACCCAAT
>JARDZP010000016.1 GCA_029240795.1 Haloplasmataceae bacterium
ATACATATAATATGAATAGAATATAGAAAAATGAGGTGATTTTATTGGCTATTATCGAATTTAATGTTAATATTGATCCAGTAAATTCATATGATTTAATTAAAAATAATTTGAATTACACCGATTTAACTAATTTAGTATTTGAAGAATTAAAAACTACTCACAATAATGGAACGTTTGGCGTTTTGATTTTTGAAAAGACTGATGGCAATAAGCCATCAATTGCAGTACTAATTGATAATTTAGCTGGAACAACGAATATCAAAGTGATTGGTTCCGGAGCTGGAACCGGATGGTTATATCGTTTTGATTGGTGTGAAACAAATCTCGCAAATAATATAAAAGAGATACTAAATGATTATATTATTGAATAGTTTCCTAATATCTATTATTTTTAATAAAAAGGATGAAATTTAATTTTTATGTGTTTTAGTATTTGAATGGTACTTTATAAGAGTGAGTAGGTGAACTGCTTTAGTAATTTCAACAGATAATTTATAGGGGGTTACTAAAGTTAAAGCGAGTGGAACTGGAATGATTTTTAAATTTGATTGGGGAGCTGCTGGAAGTTTTGATAATAACGTTAAAGAAACCCTACAAGTGTATATAATTGAATAATTATAATAAAAAAAGCAAAAGTCAATTAAGACTTTTGCCTTTTTTATTAATGAATATTTATCTGTAACATTTCAAACAAAACACTATTTTCTAAATAGATATGTCTAAATAAATCTTTTTCTAAGGTATCAAGTTTAGTGTAAACTAATTTAAATGTTGTACAAGCTCCTCTTGGAGTTTGATAATCATGAGTTACTTTTGCTAATTCTCTTAAAATATCTCCAGCTGTATCATGTTCACTTTCCGTTTCAATCACAAATTTTTTGATTTTATCTAGTGTCGTTTGATCTTTTGTCATATCATATTCTTCAATTAATGGAAATAGGTTTTCTTCTTCTTTAATTAAATGTTCTTCTAATTCGATTTTCAATAGACCAAATAATCGATGAACTTTTAATAACTCTTCACTATGATGTTCAAAGTGAACCTTTAAGATTTTAGATACTAATAAATCAAGATCTTTAAGTTCCTTTTTAGTGTAATCATGGTGAGTATCTAGTATATGGTCAATTAATGCTGTAGCTGTTTCATTACGCCAATCTTTGAATTCTACATGAGAACTAATAAAATGCTCATATTCATGATTTAATTCATTTAAAACAGGTTGTAGTGATATTCCTAATTCATTTACAGCTTCAACTAAGGTATCATGTCCACCGCAACAGTAATCAATTTTATATTTATTGAAAGTTTTTTCAGATGATGGGAACATTGATACAATCTCACCTAATTTTTGATTTTGATTAATTTTATTCATTTAAAATCCTCCTATAAACAAGTAATTTGTTTTATAGTATTATATTATTAAACTTTGATTGATAAAAATATGATTTAAATCAAAATTTACAAATAAATATAATCGTTATCATTATTATTCAACGTAATTTTTTAAACTATCCAAATCTTTAATTATAATTCCTTTACTTCCAACTAAATTTATAATTTCTGCATCCTCAAATATTTTCAATTTTCTACTTATTGTCTCTCGTGTAACACCTGCGTAATTTGCCATCTCTTCCCTATTGATTGGACTTATGATCTTAATACCCTCTTTTACTTTCACACCATATTTTTCAGCAAATTCTAATATGACATATGCTATTCTTGCTTCTGCAGCATTTGTAGCTAAAGTTTGCGCTAAATTTTCGCTTTCTGTTAATTTCTTTGACATTTCTGTTAATATTTTGATCGCAATCTCTGGATTCTTTAAAATGATTTTTTGCATATTAGCTTTTCTTAATGTACAAACATTTACATCTGTGATTGCTGTCGCGTTAAAATTATAAGATTGATTATTGGTAAATAAATTCAGTTCACCAAAAAAATCACCACTTGAAACAATCCGAACAATTTGTTCCTTTGCTTCTATGGTTATCTTTGATAATTTAACATTGCCTTCATTGATAATATATAAAGTATCGGAAATATCTTTTTCATGAAATAGTATATCGCCTTTTTTATAATCCTTATTGATAGTCATATTGACTATTTCTTGTAATTCTTTATCTGAAAGGAATTCAAAAATCGGTACCTTTTTAGCACATAATTCATTATGACAAGTTTCACACTTATGATCAGACATTAATCATCACCACTCACATCAATTTATTTTATTATACCATAAAACGAATTTTTAAAACAAATCATATAATAAATATGTCTTAATTTACTTTTATTAGTTTATGTTTCATATCTAACTTTTGGCACACAATTATTACTTCCTTACTTTTATAACCCAATAAAAAAAGTTGATCTTTTAAATCAACTTTCTTTGTAATATTATATATTTTTAATAACTATTCATTTCTAAATTGTTGGAATGAATTGTTATAATAATCGAATAATGTACTACCAGGATATGTATAAGCTTCTGATTTTTCAATCATTTCATTTGATGGTTGATAAGCTGGTAAAGCAACTATATCTTTAAATACATCATCAACTTTAAGTAATTCTAAAGCTTCCTTATTTGGTGTTGAGTATCCTACATATAAAGTATTATAATAAGATACTTTTTCATCTAAGAAAAAGTTAATAAATTCATGGGCAAGTTCTTTATTTTCAGATACATTTGGAATAACAAAGTTATCGTACCATTTGTTTGTTCCTTGATTTGGGAATGCCCAACCGATATTTATTTCGCTACCTTCAGCTTTTAACTCAGAATACATATTTAAGAAGTCACCATTGAATGTAATTCCTAAAACTGCGTTTCCTTCAACTACGTCTATTTTAATTGTATCAGTAGCGAATTTTAATTTATTAATTTGATTCAAATCAATTAATTTTTGTTTTGCTGCATCAATTTCAGCAGTGTTAGTTGTGTTTGCTGATTTACCTGATGATTTTAAAGCAAACATGAATACATCACGAACAGATTGGTATACTTCAATGTTATTATCGCCAAATCGGTCGTCCCATAAAATATTCCAGTCATTTAATTCTGATTCATTAACTCCTATTTCAGCTAATTCAGCTTTATTATACATAATACCTACTGTACCCCAGAAATATGGCACTGAATGGGCATTATTTGTATCAAAAGTTAAATTTTTATAAATTGAGTTTATGTTATTGAAATTAGGTAGTAAATTGAAATCTAAAGTTGATAAATGATTTTCTTGTGATAAAAAGTTAACCATCCAATCAGTAGGAACTAAGATATCATATTTAGTACCACCAGATAATAATTTAGTTCTCATTGTTTCATTATCTGTAGCTTCTTCATAAACTACTTCTGCATTACAAAGTTCTTCGAATTCTTTGTATAATTCTGGATCCATGTAATCTCCCCAGTTTAAAATACTAAGAGATGCTCCTTTATAATCTTTTGAACATTCATAATCAATGTCGTAGTTGTTTTCTCTTGAACATCCTGCAAGAGTAAATGTAATTGTAAGTAGAAATAAAATTAAAAAATTTCTTTTCATCATGCTGTCTCCTTCTTTTTTAAATCTTTAGCTAATCTGATAAATATAATAATCAATAAACTAATAACAATTATTAACATAATTGTTGAAATCGCATAGGCTGTAGGAGTTATTCCCCTTTTTGTTTGAGAGAAGATCCAAGTAGATAAGTTTTTTACTCCTTGACCAGTTGTAAAGTAACTAATTACAAAGTCATCAATTGATAATGTAAATGCAATGAGTGCTCCTGTTACAATACCTGGTGCTAATTGTGGTAATAAAACTTTTCTAAGTGCCACTCCTGGTGTTGCTCCTAAGTCAAGTGCTGCTTCAAGCAAACTAGGATTTAATTGTTTTAGTTTTGGTAAAATTGACAAGATCACATAAGGTGTACTAAAAATAATATGAGCTAACAACATTGTTGTAAATCCTAATTGAACTTTTACTGCTAGAAAGAGAATCATTAGTGAAATACCTGTTACAATATCAGGATTTAGAATGGGTAGTTGATTAACAGTTAAAGCATAGCTACGATGACGTTGTTTTAAATTATGGATCCCAATTACTGATAATGTTCCTAAAATTGTTGAAACAAAGGTGGTAATTAACGCAATTGATAACGAAACTAAAAATGCTTTAATCAATTCATCATTATAGAATATTTCTTCGTACCACTTAAATGTAAAGCCTTTCCAAACAGAACTCATTTTTCCCTTATTAAAAGAAAGCATTACGATAATCAAGACGGGTACATATAAGAAAATGATGATTAGTGCTAAATATATTTTTGATAAAATATTTTTACTCTTTACCATAATGACTCTCCTTTTTCATTATTTTTAGATGTAAGTGATAATAGTTTTGTAAAACCAAAAATAAAAATAATTAATACTAATGATATCGCGCTACCGAAGTTAGGATTTCCAAATCGAATAAATTGTGTTTCAATCAAATTACCAATTAAATCCTTGTTGTTACCACCTAAATACATCGGTATAATAAACGATGTAGCCGCTGGTAGGAATACCATTGTAGTACCAGTTATTATACCTGGAAGACTTAATGGTAAAATTACTTTAACAAACGTCCAAAACTTATTCGCACCTAAGTCATAAGCTGCATTAATTAAATCTTTATCAAGCTTAATCAATACTGCAAATACTGGTAAGATCATAAATGGTAAGTAGTTGTAGGTCATCCCCATAATTACTGCTCTTGTTGTATCCATAATACTTAGATATGGAATATTAAAAGGTAAAATGTTATTAAATGTCTCAATCATTTTATTAATATAGCCATTTTCATTGATTAAGAATTTTAACGAATAAGTTCTAAGTAACATATTCGTCCACATTGGTAAAATTACTAATATCAAGAATATGTTACGTATTTTTGGATTTAATTTGAACGATAATATATAAGCTACTGGATATCCGACTATTAGTGAAAAAAACGTTGCTAATAATGCCAACCAAAGTGAATCGATTAAAGGTTTATAATTTTCAGATCCAGTAAAAAATTCCTTGAAGTGATTTAATGTGAAATGAATGTTATATAATGCTAAACCAGTATTCTTTTCTGTAATACTGTATAAAAAGATTAAAAACATTGGCAATAGGATAAAGATTACCATCCAAACAATATATGGTATTGCTAATTTTTGTAAATGTTTATTACTATCTTTCATCTTAGCCCACCATTTCTTTTTCCATAATATGGATATCTTCAGCGTCAACATCAAGTCCGACTATATCCCCTACTTTAGATCGATCTGTACTATGAATTACATATTCTTTACCATTAACAATGACACAAATTTCATAGTGAACGCCTTTAAAGATAACACTTTCAACTACACCAATTATTTTAGCATTGTCTTTAGGAATGATTAATAAATCCTCAGGTCTAATAACAACATCGATGTCTTGATTGGGTTTAAATCCTCTATCGATACAATCAAAAACTTCATTTTCAAATTTAACTTTGTAATCTTCAATCATAGTACCTTCAATAATATTACTTTCACCGATAAAGTTTGCGACATAACGATTTTTTGGTTCATTATATATTTCAATAGGTGATCCAACTTGTTGAATTAATCCATCTCTCATAACTACAATAGTATCACTCATAGTTAATGCTTCTTCTTGATCATGTGTAACAAATATAAATGTAATTCCCACTTTTCGTTGCATTTCTTTTAATTCATATTGCATTTCTTGACGCAATTTTAAGTCCAGCGCTCCTAGTGGTTCATCTAGTAATAAAACTTTTGGTTCTAGTATTAAGGCACGGGCGATTGCGACACGTTGTTGTTGCCCTCCTGACAAGCTATCAACATTACGATGCTCAAAGCCTTCTAACTTTACCATTTTTAACATGTGTAATACTTTATCTTTAATTTCATCATTATGAGTTTTCATCATTTTTAATCCAAATGCGATATTATCATAAACATTCATATGGGGAAATAACGCATATTTTTGGAAAACTGTGTTAACAGGTCTTTCGTATGGTGGTAAATTTAAAATTGAACTTCCCTCAAATACTACATCGCCACTAGTAGGTTCATCAAAACCGGCGATGATTCTTAAAGTAGTTGTCTTTCCACATCCACTTGGGCCTAAAAATGTCATAAATTCATTTTCTTTAATTTCTAAATTAATCCCCTTTAAAACAATATTACCATTAAATTCTTTTGATAAGTTTCTAATTTCTAGTAAAGTTTTAGCTTGATTGCGATTAAAGTTATCAGTGTTTTTAATTTTATTATTTGAAAATAAATAGACATTGTTATTTGCTGTAACAGTATTATCCATACTTATGTTTACTTCTTCCTTCTTCTTAAATAATTTCATTTTTTTTAAGCCTCTCCTTTTAATTAAAATGATGGTGGTGTAGATACCCATAAAATTTTTGATACCCGATTTACTCTATTTTTAATATAATGTTCCTTGTTGGGTATAAAGTAGAACGATTCCCCTTTTTTAACAATTAATTTTCTTTTACCGTGAATGAGTTCCACTTCTCCTTCAAGAATATAACCAAACTCTTCACCTGGATGTGGTGTATGTTTATAAGTAGAACCACCTGAATTTAACTCAACTAAAATGGGTTCCATCTCATTTTTTTGCGCATTTGGAACAATCCAATTAATAGTCATATTAGCTTCCTCGTCATTTTTTATAAAGACATCTTCCGCTTTAAACACGATTTTTTCATCACTATCTTCTTCAAAAAACTCACTAATTGAAGTTCCTAAAGCTTCTAGGATATCGCAAAGTGTTGCGATAGAAGGCGAGGTCATTTCTCTTTCTAATTGTGATATAAAACCTTTTGTTAATTCACAACGATCTGCTAATTCTTCTTGAGTCAAACCATTTTCCATTCTTAATCTTTTGATTTTGCTACCAATATTCATATCATCACTCCCTTGAGTAAAAAGTTTTACTAATTTAAACTTCAAGTTTAATTATCATAAACAATTTATAATTATATTAGATTTTCACATAATGTCAATCGTTTTTTGTTTAAAAAAAATATTATTTTTGTTTACTATAAGTAAACCGTTTTCACGATAAATAAAACAAAAAATAATCAAAAGAAAAAGTTAATCTTCTTTAAAGACTAACTTTCATTATTTGTTAGGTATATCTTTAATTCTTACGAATTCATTGTTGACATTTTTAAATGTCAAATAATGATTAATATCATAAATAACTACATGGCTTAAATTTTGACCATTTTGTAAAATTTTACCTATTAATTCGTTATCGATATTATTATCTAATATTTTTATTCCGATTAAATTCTGTTTGTCTTTAATTATAAAATCAAATAGTAAATCAACTGAAAAATCTTCGCTATTATAATTATAATTTTTAATTAAATTCTCTTTAATCCAAACGATAAATTCTGATTTACGATAAATAGTTAAGGTTGATTTAATATGAAACTTAGACGCAACTTCAAAGACAAAATCGTCGTAGTTTATATTTGAAGGTAACAGTAAGTGTGATGGATCAGCAACTGAAGAGTTGATGATTAAAAAGTCTTTAGCGATACTGGTTGATAAGTAAAAGTAAATCGAATCAATATAATTGTTTGCGATATTGATTATGCGATTAATTGGTCCTACACAAAGCTTTTTATTATCAGCATCATATAAAATAACTACTTTATAATCACAACTCACTAATTCATTTTTAGTTATAAATGTTAGTGCATCATTTTGAGAATTTTCAAAGTGTTCATATATAGTAATCACATTTATTTTATGCTGTAAACACAAATCATGTACATCTTTTAAACTTTTTTCATCGTAGAAAATAACTAAAATATCACTTAACTTGTAATCCATATTATTGATTAATAAATCTAATCGATCAAAAAAGACTTCTTGTTTTTCATCCATACTTTTATTATAAAAATAGGTCAGAACCGATTTATTATCCATTTTATTATACTGTGAAGTATAATTTAATTTCGCGTTAATAATTTCATTATTTGTCATATTAGCTTTAATAATATTAAAAACATTACGACTATTGCGATAATTCACATCTAAAGTAACACTATTATTTATTGCTTTAAATAAAATACTATTTTTAAAATTACGATATTTATCTTTGGCTTTTAAATCATCATATGTTAATAGTAAAGAGTGTTTATCACTATTTTGATTATATAAATAATATAGGATATCTAACTCTACTCTCGTAAAATCTTCTGTATCATCAACTAATATGATTGAAAATGTAAGGGCTAATTCATTATGTTCATAGTGTTGATATAATAAGCGTAAAAAGCTTTGGTAAAATGTTTGTTCATCAAATAAGTCTTCATTTAACACTTTATTTAAAAATTCATTATATATACTCCATATATATTGTTTTTCTCTAAATGATAATAACCCTTTTTTAAATGATTTACGTGGTTTATTTAAATATTGCTTTAATTCAATTTTTAGAACTTCTTCCATACTTTCATTTTCTTTTACGCAAATATTTTCCTGAATAAAATTAATTTCATTGAGTACAAACTCAACTGTAAAATCAATTTTTAAATCATTATGTAGATATTCCATGATATCTTCAATGAATTCTTTTTTTCTTTCCGGATTAATTGTATTTTCAAATAAAGGTAAATTCATTCTTTTTAAGTACTTATGAATCAATTCATTCATTGAATAAATATTAAACACATTATATTTTGAAGTAAATTTATTGTAATGATTTAGAGCAATCATTTTTTTTAATTCATCACTAACAATATAAACTGTTTCATTTCGTGTATGAGCATCAGCATATAATTTTTCATACTTTTTTAATAATGCTGTTGTTTTACCAACACCTGAATACCCCTCAATTAATACATTTTCAGAAATTGTTGAATTAACAATTAATTGTTGTTTATTAGATAATTCCACTTTTACCACCACCTATTATTTATTTTAAAAACATGTATCTACTACATTTAAACCATATTCCTTTGCTAATGATTTTGCTAATAAATCATATTTGTCATTTAATAATTTTGGATTATGACAATCTGAATTAACGAGTACTTTTACATTATATTCTTTTATTATATCCCAAAACGGCTTATATGGGTAGAGATAACGTTCTTCATTATGTACCTTTTTTATTCCTCTACGTAACCCGTTCGCGTTAAATTCTAAAATAAAATCATATTCTATACATAATTCAGCTAATCTTTTTGTATATTCTTTGGCTACATCATTAAAATTATAAGTAAAACCAAAAAGATCAGGATGAGCGACAAACTTAAAATACTTGGACTTAACTCCTTTAAAAATTGTTTCAAAATAACCAATTAACATCGTGTCATTTTGGATATCAAAGGCACTATAATAATTATTTTTATAAAAATAGTTATGTGGTGCTAAAATCAAATAATCGAGTTTAGTTAGTAATTCCTTGTAGTAATCGTTGAATTCTTCATAAAATTCAATTTCTAATCCTGAATAAACTTTAATTTGCTTATGAAATTTTTGCTTAGCTTCATTAACTTCCTCAATGTATCCATTTAACTCAGACATATCCATTCTATCTTTATGGTACTTTGGCATCGGAGCATGATCTGAAATACCTATCATATCGTATTTCTCTTCTATTGCCTTTTCCACATAATCACTCACATTACCACTTGCATGTTTGCATCGTACATTATGTGTATGAAAATTTGTCAACATCATTTTTTCAACTTCTTTCTATATTGTCTCAACTTTAAAATCATATTTCTGCAATAATAAAACAATAAATAGTACATTTAATGTTGATAAGAGAATAAATAAAATAAAGATAATACACATTAAAATCACTTATAACACGGTAAAGTAACTTTAAAGCAATATAGATTGTATAAGTGGTGATATAAATTGACTGAACTTAATCGTAATGAAAAAAGTAGAGTTTTTGAGAAGATTTAATATTCGTTACAATCCCCTAAAGTGGTATAAATAAATAGTGTGAACATAAAAATAATGTTGCCTTTCCTATTTTACATTAGAATGTTTGGTACTTGCCTATGCGCATTTTACGCCACTTAGCCGAGCGTCCTTTACCAGTTGGCTCAATAATTCCCTTTTCGCGTAAACTTTTAAGCGAGCGATTTATTGTTGAATCACTGATGTATGGATTAAAACTTCGTATATCTTCTTTAGTAAAAGTTGTTGTAAAACTGTTTACAATTTGTTCAACTAATTCTTCTTTACTAAATTCTTTATCACTTTGAAAATTTCTACATAATTTTTCTAAGTTAGAATACATCATATTCAAAGTATCCATGATAAATATATTAAAATAATGATATTGAGGTAAGCCAATGCCCCAATTTAAAGAAGACTTATTTACTGCTTCAACAAATTTTTCTTCATCATTAAAAATTGCATTTATGAAACTTACGTGATCGACAATTTTAAAGCCATATTGTTTTAATAAAAGTAATAAAATAACTATACCAATATATTCGTTATAATTATCAAAAATCCTTAAATTAATGAAATCAATGGTAAATGAACAAAACAAAGTGATTAACTCACATTCATTTTCAGCGATTAGTTTATTAAATTGTGTAATTAAATTATCAAATTCAGCTTTTTTTTCTACTCGATTTCGTTTTTTATCAATACAAGAATTAGGATCATAATCTTTAAAGATAAACTCTTGTATTTCTATGATTCCACTAGAGGTTAATTTCCAATTTGATTCAGCTTTATGCATGATTTGAAATGATTTTAATAAGTTTGTTATTAACTTTTCTTTACGATTTGAAGGTGTAAAATCTTGTTGAGTAAGTAATTTATACTTTTGATTAGATATATCAATATGAAGTAAATGACCAGAGAATTCAGCATCATTTTCAATCACGGTTTGTTTTATTACTTTAATATCATTTGCAATTAATGAATTATAATATAGCTCTTTTCCTTTATTTTCATATAGTTTTGCTATTTTTGCTATTAATTGTGGTGAAAAAGGTGAGGTCTTTATATTTGGAAAAAAAAACATATTTATTCCCCCTTTTTTTAGGTATATTTTAATTATAGCTGATTTGAATTGATTTGAAAATAATTATTTACTAATTTTGTTAAAAATCATCAAATAAATATACTCAAGTTTTTATAATGGGTAAAATAAAATGCATTATTATGTATAAAAAAAGACTTTCCTTTTGGGAAAATCTTAAGTTTTTATAGAATTACAAAATTAAAAACAGTAAATATAACAGTAAAACCAATCAAATACAAAACTGCATTTAAAATAAACTTAAATGGCCCTTTAAATACACCTTTAATATCACCACCGATGATATCAAGACCTAAAAACATAATAGTAAAAATTAATATTTGTTTAGTACTTCCCAAATGTTTGGTAAAAAAATCACTCGTATAGTCATGTAATGGGGATGGAGTTTTGAGCTTGTCCATTAAGAAATCTAAATTGTTAGTGGTAATAAACTTAAGTAAATAATTACCTAAAATGAATGCTAATGAAAACCATAAAATTTTAACGATTGTCTTCAAGGTTGATCCCCCTATAAATATTATATATTTTACATAATTATACAATATTTACCATTTTTAGTCAATTATGAATCTTATTTATCGCTAAAATTATCTAAATCAAACTCTATTTGTTTAACTTTTTCTTCTTTATTTACTTTAGTAGTCGGTCTGTTAATCACTTTAGGTGTAAAATTAACAGATTTATTCGTTGATAATTCAATAACTGATTTTAAATTTATGTTTTCATTAAATTTTTCATACAATTTACCATTACTTGGTATTTCTGAATAAGAGTTAATATTATTTTTAATTAAATCAAAAGCTTCATCTATTTCAACCATAAAATTGTCATTATTATCGACTAGTACTGCCCCAATATATTCATGAGAATTCTTTTTAAGTGATTTAAGAGTCATTTGTCCCCTATTTGTTCTTACTGAAAAATCAATATCTTGATGTTTAATCTTCTTAATATTCCCTCGTTGTGTTAATAATACTAGATCATAATTATCATTATAAATATATACAAATGCTACTACTACATCATTTTCTTTTAAATTGATACTCTTAACACCAGCAGCTTTAAGTCCAATAATAGGAACTTGACTTTCATCGTATTTATTGATGTAACCTTGTTTTGTAATCAATAATACTTCACGATCTTTATCATCAGACAAATAAACATTTAATAAAGCATCATCTTCCGATTTTAAATTAATCGCTGTGTATGTTTTGTTATTTCGAGATGTATTAAACTCAATAAGGTTAGTTCGTTTAATGTATCCTTCTTTGGTCGCTAATATAATTTGTTTACTATCTTCAAAATTACTAACTTGAATCACTTTTACAATAAATTCATCAGGTTCAATACGGATAAAATCATTTAAATGTTGTTTAAATTCATTTTTAACTATTTCTATTTGATGAACATTTAGAAGCGCATAATTTCCTTTGTTTGTAAAGATAAGTAATTTGTCTAAGGTATTAACCATTAAATTGCCGATGATATAGTCTTTTGTAGTTAAACTACTACTATCAATTTGAATTTGTTCGTTAGGTTTTGCTCTTAATGCTCTAATATAACCTTGTCGTGTTATATTAAATAATACCTCTTCTGATTTAATCATCTCGATTTTTTCTATTTGAATTTCTTCAATATTTTGTTGAATTTCGGTTCTACGCGGTGATTTATATATTTTTTTAATATCTTCCATTTCTTTTATAATCACTTGAACGAGTATTAATTCATTATTAATTATTTCCAGTAATTCGGCGATATATTTAGTTAGTTCATCAGATTCTTCAATTAATACAGCAACATCTGTTGAAGATAAACGGTAAAGTTGTAATGTCACGATTGCTTCAGCCTGTTCTTGTGTAAAACCAAATTTAGCGATAATATTTTCTTTTGAATCCGCTTTATTTTTAGAAGCTCTAATCGTATGAATGACTTCATCTAAGATGGACACCATTTTTATAAGTCCTTCTAAGATGTGAAGTCTTTTACGTGACTTAGTTAACTCGTAATTTGAACGATTAAGCACGACTTCTTTTTGATGTTCAATATAAGCATCCATTATACTTAGTATTCCCATTTGTTTGGGATGTTTGTTGTGAATAACAATCATATTATAGTTATAATTGATTTTTAATTCAGTATTTTTTAGTAAATAGTTAACGATTAAATCTTTATTTGCATCTTTTTTTACATCAAGTGCAATTCGTAATCCATCTTTATCAGACTCGTCACGCACTTCTTCTAAATCATCTAATATCTTTTCTATACGAATATCTTCCATTTTTTTAAGTAAAGTAGATTTATTAACTTCATATGGAATTTCCGTAATGACAATTTGACTTTTCTTATCATCGTATTCGTATTTACAGCGAATAACAACTTTTCCTCTTCCCGTTTCAAAAGCCGATTTTATCCCTTCAATTCCTTGTACGATTCCACCTGTTGGGAAATCAGGACCTTGAACGATTTTCATAATATCATCCAATGAACAAAGGGGATGTTTTAGACGGTAAACTGTCCCAGATATAATTTCTTCTATATTGTGTGGTGGAATGTCAGTCGCATATCCTGCTGATATTCCTGTTGAGCCATTGACTAAAATATTTGGAAAACGACTTGGTAGTACAATGGGTTCTGTTTCTGTATCATCAAAGTTATAGACAAAATCAACGGTTTGCTTATCAAGGTCACGTAATAATGTTTCAGCAATCTTCGATAACCTAGCTTCAGTATAACGCATCGCTGCAGGTGGGTCATTATCTATACTACCATTATTCCCGTGCATATCAACTAATGGTTCACGCATTTTCCAATCTTGACTTAAACGAACCATTGCTTCATAGACAGATTGATCACCATGTGGATGGTAATTACCAATAATATTTCCTACCGCTTTTGCTGACTTACGAAAAATATTATCACTCGTATTTTTTTCTTTATACATCGAATATAAAATTCTTCTTTGAACTGGTTTTAGACCATCTCTAACATCAGGTAAAGCCCGTTCTTGGATAATATGTTTCGAGTAACGAGCAAATCGTTCACTAAGAACTGTTTCAATTTTCTCGTCAATGATTTTACTTAGTTCTGTAAAGTTTTTACTCATTATAAATTCTCCTTATTCCCAAAATTATCTTCAAGTGTAAACGCGATATTATGTTCAATCCAATCACGACGTAAATCAACATGATCTCCCATTAATATGTTAAATTGATGATCTGCTTCTATCGCATTGTCAATAGTGACTCTAATAAGTGTACGAGATATCGGATTCATTGTTGTATCCCATAATTGGTCAGCATTCATTTCACCAAGTCCTTTAAATCGTTGAATTGTATAATTACCACGTAATTTTTTGGTTTTTAATTCTAATTCTTCATCTGTATAAGCATAGTCAAAACCAGTTTTTTTATTCACTTTATATAAGGGTGGAAGTGCTATGTATACCTTTTTATTTTCAATTAATTGAGTCATGTATCTAAAAAAGAAAGTTAACAAAAGAATTTGAATATGGGCTCCATCGGTATCAGCATCGGTCATAATAATGATTTTATCGTAATTAACCTTTTTGATATTGAAGTCAGCACCAAAACCACATCCAATTGTATTTATCAGGACATTAATTTCTTCATTTTTTAACATTTCATCAACTTTTGCCTTTTCAGTATTAATAACTTTACCACGAAGTGGCAATATGGCTTGAATTTTTTTGTCTCTACCCTGTTTGGCACTACCACCTGCTGATATACCTTCGACAATAAATAATTCACGACGTTTGGCATCCTTTGATTGTGCTGGAGTTAATTTTCCGTTTAAATTCACATTTGTTTTGACTTTTTTACCTAAACGGACAATTTCACGTGCTTTTCTTGCTGCTTCACGAGCGTTACTTGCTTTTACCGCACGTAGAATAATATCATTTATCATATCCGGATTTTTGGTAAAATAAAGAGTTAATTCATCATATAATACATTCTCGACAGCTTGTCTAGCTTCTGGAGTTCCTAATTTACTTTTCGTTTGACCTTCAAATTGAAGTAAGTTTTCAGGAATTCTCACCGAAATAACACAGGTTAACCCTTCTCTAATGTCAGTACCTTCCAAATTCTTATCTTTTTCTTTTAGTAGATTGTTTTTACGGGCAAAATCATTCACTAATTTAGTTAAAATCGATTTTGCACCTATTTCATGTGTTCCACCATCTTTTGTTTTTACGTTATTAACGAAAGACAAAAAGTTCTCAGAATATGAATCAACATACTGAAACGCAAAATCTACCTCAATTGTAGAACTTGCACCAGTAACATCAACTATATTATGTAAAGGCGTTTTATCTTTATTTAAAAACTCGACAAAAGCTTCAATTCCATTTTCATAATAATATTCTTCAGTTTTACCGATTCTTTTATCAATAAGGATAATTTTTAACCCTTTTAATAAAAAAGCAGACTCTCTAAATCTTTCTTCTAATATTTCAAACTTAAACTTTGTGGTAGAAAAAATCACAAGATCAGGCTTAAAGGTTACTTTTGTTCCTGTTTTATTCGTTTTTCCTATTTCTATAAGTGGTGATACGACTTTACCACCATTATCAAATCTTTGTTTAAAGACCTTTCCATCTCTTTTTATTTCAACTTCAAGATATTCACTTAAAGCATTTACAACTGACGCACCCACTCCGTGAAGCCCGCCCGATGACTTATAACTATTACCATCAAATTTACCTCCCGCATGGAGCATAGTATAAATTACTTGTGGAGTAGGCTTGCCGGTTTTGTGCATCCCTGTAGGAACTCCTCGGCCATCATCCTCAATAATAATACTATTATCGTTATTTATGGTTACTGTAATTCTATTACCGAATCCTTGTAAGGCTTCATCTATAGAATTATCTACAATTTCGTATACTAAATGATGTAAACCCTGGTAATCTGTAGAGCCAATGTACATTCCAGGCCTTTTGCGAACAGCTTCCAATCCTTCAAGTACTTGAATAGACTCCTCGTTGTAGCTTAAATTTTGTGACATTTTTTTCACCCTTTCAAGTAAATATAATTTCTATTATAAATGATTTTTGACAAAATTTGTATATAAAATAGAAAAAACTCGCGAAATTACAATTTTCTACAATTATCTTGAATTTCAAAATAATTATGATATAATCTATTTGTCAAGGTGGTGAAATATATGGCAGTAAACATTTTTTATTTAATTATTTGTTATTTAATTGGTTCGATTCCATCTGGACTAATTATCGGAAAATCATTTAAAAACATTGATATACGTGAATTTGGTAGTGGAAACCTTGGTGGAACTAATGCGATTAGAGTACTAGGGAAAAAATTAGGCGGATTAGTTGCTATTATGGATGTATTAAAAGGCGGAATTTGTGTTTTATTAGCAAATAAAGTCTTTAACACAAACGATATTCCAGCAATCTTCTTTGGATTGATGGCAGTAATTGGACATGTGATCCCGATCTTCGCTGGATTCCGTGGTGGTAAAGCCGTCGCTACGAGCGGTGGAGTATTATTATTTTCTTCATGGCCTATCTTCTTAATTGGGATAATTACTTTCATTATTACTTTAAAAATTACAAAATATGTTTCAGTATCCTCAACTTTTGTTGCTTTTGTAATCTTTATTACAACACTGATCGCATATTTTAATCCTAACCTATTTTTTAAATATTTTAATGTTGATGAGTTTATGGTAATAACGATATTCATATTAATGATGTTTATAATTCTAAGACATATACCCAATTATAAACGTTTATTAAAAGGAAATGAAAGAAAAATCGGTCAAAAAAAATAAATATATAAACATATTTAAACTTTATCAATTGATAAAGTTTTTTTTATTATAAAAAACTAAACGAATGTAATGGTGCTTTTTTTTTAGGTATGCATACAATAAAACGGATGAAAAACGAAAGGAGGCTATATTATGGAAGCTACTGGTGCTAATGGATATGGTGGTTTTGCATTTATCTTAGTATTATTTATTTTATTAGTAATTATCGGATGTGCATGTACAGGTTTTTTCTGCTAAAAAAGATTAAGTAATATACTCCATAAAATGATGTTAATATAAATTTAGACTATTGTATGAGTCACAAATGGTATAAAAACATATAATAAATTGAAATCTTTAGGAAAGGGGGCCTACTTATGGGTAATACAGGGGGATCTGGTTTCGCATTTATTTTAGTTTTATTTATCTTATTAGCGATTATAGGTTGCGCATGTTGGTGTAATTAATACTAATAAATAGGCTCAACATCGTATTAAAAAATAAAAAGTATATGACTTCACGCCATATACTTTTTTTGCTTAGATGTCAGTATAATCAACGATTGTATATCCTGCTGCTTCTGTTGGTATAGTAAGGATTGTTTTATCAATATTTGTTGTTTTTAGGTCCAATATTTCCATCGTAAATTTCTCTTCGCTATCTTCATATTCAACTTTTATAACATATTCATTAGCATTTATATAATATTTATAAGTTATGCCTAGGTAATTATATTCATAACAAGTGGTCTTGATATTACCAACCATCACATTTTCAGTTTTCTTTTCAAATTCATAATATGAATTAAAATCAGTTAAAAATGTAAAGTCTGGTGACGTATCTTCATATGTTTCATCAAGTACCATTTTTATGGCTGATTTTTCACCGTCAATAATGGTGATCATGTAATAAATTGTTTCAGAAACTAAGAAAATTGTTTCATCTTCTTCAAAGACCATACTAAATGCATTATTTACTCCACTTTTGGCGAATTTGTAAGTAAAGGTTTCTGTTGTATTGTCAGCTTTAGTTGTTGTTTTGAATAATATTTTATAACTATATTCATTGCTGCTTTCAATAACTTCAGCGAATTTGTTAATTTCTGGATCTTCATTATTAGGAATTGTTGTTACTAATGGATCAACAGTAGTAATGACTTCACCTCCACAAGCTGTTAAGGTGGTCAAAAAGATAATCATAGCAATAAAAGATAATAATTTTGTAATATTCAAAATATATTTCTCCCCTCTTAGGTCTATATGAATTATATAGACCTATAATTCATATTCATCTACACAATATGAATATGATCAAATTTTGTTACTTATTTAAAATTCATATACATCCTCTTTGTCTATATATATATGACCATATCATTATATTACTATATAAAATATGAATTTAGAAGGATTTTGTTTCCAAATAAATAATTTTTTCACAAAAAAAAGAGAATGAAAAATTCATTCTCTTAATTTATTATTTTTTTCCTACTTGATATTGTCCATTTATTGATTTCATAACTTGACGAACTTGTTTTTCAGAGGGTGTCCTACCCATTTGTGACATCATTGTTCTCACTATATCTTCAGTTATAGGTGGGTTATCTTTTAAGTATTTCATCATAAATTTTCTAGCTATTAAGAAACCAAGTACAAGTCCACCTAATAAAGTAATAACCGCAATAACAATCGCTAACCATAATCTAATATCCATGGTACTACCTCCTTGTATTATTTTATATTACATAATTTTCTATAAAAAAGCAACGATATTATTTTATTATTTTAATAATTCTTTAAATTCTTTTACAACATTATTTACAGTAAAGCCAAACTTTTCAATAACAGCATTACCTTCACCAGATGCACCAAATGTGTCAATCGACATCACGTTACCATCTAGTCCTACATATTTATGCCAACCAAAACTTGAACCCATTTCAATCGAAAGTCTTGTACGAATATTTTTTGGAAGTACTGATTCTTTATAATCCAATTCATTCGCATCAAACAACTCCATTGAAACGATACTGACTACTCGAGTATTGATATTTTCTTGTTCTAATTGTTTTTGCGCTGCGATTGCTAAACTGACTTCAGAACCACTAGCGATTAAGATACCATCCATTTTAGTGTTTTTACTTTCAGATACAATGTATCCACCTTTTTTCACTAATCCAGAATTAGCAGTCGTAACTGTAGGTAAATTTTGACGTGTTAATACGAGTACTGTAGGTTTATTAGTAGTTTCTAATGCTAGTTTATAACATGCAGCTGTTTCGTTTCCATCACATGGACGTAATACTTGAATATTGGGAATTGAACGAAGCATTGCTAATTGTTCAATTGGTTCATGTGTTGGTCCATCTTCGCCTACGGCAACACTATCGTGTGTTAAGATATAAATGACCGGTAGTTTCATTATTGCAGCCATTCTTACCGCTGGTTTAAAATAATCACTGAAGACAAAGAAAGTTGAACAGAATACTCTTAAGCCACCATGTAATGCGATTCCGTTTGATATTGAGGCCATCGCAAACTCTCTAACCCCAAAATAAATATTTCTACCGCTATAATTTGCTGGTGAAAAGGCATCAGCATTTTTAATTATCGCTTTTGTAGAACTAGTTAAGTCGGCAGCACCACCTATTAAATTAGGGATTACATTAGCTACTTTATTTAAACATTCATAACTATAATTTCTTGTAGCGTCTTTCTTTTCTGGTCCATAAATTGGTAAAATATCTGCTAAATCTACGCCAACTTTATTATTTAAACTTCTCATTAACTCTAGATATTCATTTGGATATTTTACTTCATATTGTTTTAATGATTTTTGAAATTGTTCATGTTTATATGTACCACGATTAATAACCGTATCATTAAAATGTCTATAAACTTCTTGTGGCACGTTAAACTCTTCATGGTTCCATTCATAATGAGTTTTTGCTGCTTTTCCGCCCTCAACACCTAATGGAGCACCGTGGACTTTATTAGTTCCTTGATTAGGAGCACCATAACCAATTACAGTTCTAACCTCAATTAATGAGGGTTTATCTAATTGGTTTTTAGCGTTATTTATTGCTTGGTTAATAGCTTGTACATCCGTTCCATCTTCAACTTTTTGGACATGCCAACCTATAGCTTCATACTTTTTAGTTGTCTTTTCACTAAATGATTGAGAAGTTTCACCATCTAGACTTATTTCATTTGAATCATATAATACAATTAACTTTCCTAGTTTAAGATGACCTGCAAGAGACGCTGCTTCATTTGTGACACCTTCCATTAAATCTCCGTCACCACAAAGTGCATAAGTGAAATGGTCAAATAACTTTATATCTTCTTTGTTATATTTTGTAGCTAAATATCTTTCAGCCATAGCCATCCCAATAGCCATAGGAATACCTTGCCCTAATGGACCTGTAGTTGCGTCTACGCCATCTGTGTGCCCATATTCGGGATGTCCTGGAGTCTTACTACCTAATTGACGAAAGCTCTTTAAATCATCGATAGTTACATTAAAACCAGATAAATGTAGTAAACCATAAAGTAACATTGAACCATGTCCTGCTGCTAAAACAAATCGATCACGATTTACCCATTGGGGATCATGAGGATTAACATTTAAATGGTTTGTCCATAATGTGTATGCCATTGGGGCTGCACCTAAGACAATGCCTGGGTGTCCGCTGTTTGCTTTATTAATTGCATCGATACCTAGTACTCGGATAGTATTAATTGATAAATTACTAATCATTATAGTCCTCCTATTTTTATTCCTTTAAAAATTATAACTCATTTTTTGATTTTTTTAAACAAAATTAGCAAAAAATTAACAATAGATATTCCAATTTATGAAATTTGTGCTAAAATATTAATATCAATGTGAAGGAGGAAATATCTATGCCAAGAAGAATTACTGATAGTTGTATAGCATGCGGTTCTTGTGCTGCTGTTTGTCCAGTTGATTGTATCTCAGAGGGAGATATTTATGTTATTAACGAAAATGTATGTACTGATTGTGGAGCTTGTCAACAAGAATGCCCAGTTGATGCTATCATCGAAGCTTAATACAAAATATTTTATTTAATAACTTCTATATTTTTATAGAAGTTATTTTTATTTTTTAAAACAATTGTTTGCTTTTTAAATAAATTAATTATATAATATAAATGAGGTGATACTCATGATAAAAATTTCTGAAAAACAACAAGAAATTTTAGATTTTATTAGTGAGTTTTTAAGTGAAAGAGGATACCCTCCTACTGTAAGAGAGATTGGAAAAGCTGTTGGTTTATCTTCAAGCGCTTCTGTTCACTCTCAACTTAATAAGCTAGAGAAAAAAGGGTTTATAAAGAAAGAACCCACGTCAAGTAGAGCAATCAGTATTGTTAAAGAAGATCAAACTGAATATATAAGTATTCCCGTTTTAGGGAAAGTTACTGCAGGTAATCCTATTGAAGCAATTGAAAATTGTTCAGATTACTTCCAAATTCCTGCTAACTTAGTTAAAAGTAATGATGTTGTATTTATGCTGACTGTATCAGGAAATAGTATGAAAAATGCTGGTATTTTAGATAATGACCGTATTATCGTTAAAAAAAGTGATACAGCTGATAATGGTGAAATTATCGTTGCTTTAACTGATGAAAATGAAGCAACTGTAAAACGATTTTTTAAAGAATCAAATCATTTCCGTTTACAACCAGAAAATGAGGAGTTTGAACCTATTATTTTACCAAATGTTAGTATAGTTGGTAAAGTAATTGGCTTATATCGTGAAATAATGTAAGAAACTAAGAGCTAATTTTTATTAGCTCTTTTTTACATAAAATCTTCTTCACTTAAAATCATTAAATTTTCATTGTATGCTTTTTCAAGAAATACACGCATATCATGTTTTCTTATAATATCTTCTACCAAATTTCTTACAAAGCGTCCATTGTGTTTGAGAATAGGATTATTCCGATTTACCAAGTCATTTAAATAATTATTGAATTTTTTTTGTAATTCTTTTGTGCTATCAAATCCATTCAATTTTATTGTATAACTAAATATTTGTTTTAATTCATTTAAATTGTAGTCTTCAAAAAATAACTTAATCGGAAATCGCGAATTCAGACCTTTGTTGTTATTTAACATGACATCTATTTTTTCTTTATATCCTGCAAAAATGACGATGATATCTTCATGATGATCTTCAACAAACTTTAAGATGATGTCGATCGCTTCATTACCAAAATCGGTATAATCTTCATTATATAGACTATAAGCTTCATCAATAAACAAAATCCCGCCTTTCGCTTCTTCTAAGATTTTTTTGGTTTTAATGGTAGTTTGACCTATATATTCACCAATTAAATCACTACGATCAATTTCAATTAAGTGACCTTTTTCTAAATATTTAATATCACTAAACATTTTAGCTACTAGTCTTGCAACTGTTGTCTTTCCAGTACCAGGATTTCCATAAAAGATCATATTTAGTGCTTGTTTTTTGTACTCAATATTTCTTTTTTTCTTTATTTCATTCACTTGTGTTAAAGCATATATTGCGAATATTTCTTTAATCACATTATCTAAACCAATTATATCTTTAAAGTATTTCTCCTTAAATAATAAATATTCATATGTGTTTGTTATGTCTTTCATAATAGTCACCTACATTACATTATATGCCTATTTTAAAAAAACGATAAACAATTATCACTTTTTATAAAAATGGGCATATAATACGAATTTAATCATATAAAAAAATGAATAAAAATTTCATACATAAAAGGATTGAAAGGATAACGGTTTCAGTTTATAATATAGAATATAACGAACTAGGAGGGTAAAAATATGTATTTTATAGTGCCACAAGTTAAAAGTTTAGTACTTGCCGAAGGCAATTTTACATTAGATCAACTAGTAACAGTAGATTATGATGTAAGATTAGAAAATGTTTACGAGGAATTAAAAAAATTATTTACTGTTAACTTTACAAGTGAAAATCCAATTTTAACTTTTAATTTAAACAATGAACTTAAAGAAGAGGGATATCAGTTATATATAAATAATGACAAGATAGTCATTAGTTACAAAACAGAAAAAGGTGCGTTTTACGCAGTAAAAACATTAAAACAAATCATCAACCAAGTAACAAACAATAAAATTCGTAATTTAATAATTAATGATTATCCAACACTTAATACAAGAGGTTTCATGCTTGATATTAGTCGTGATAAAATACCGACAATGGAAAATTTATATGATTTTATAGATCAAATAAGTGATTTAAAATATAATCACTTTGAGTTATATGTTGAAGGATTCTCATTTGAATATGAAAGTTTCAAAAAGTATTCTGATGGTTTTACCCCTATAACTGTAAAAGAATATCAAGAATTAGAAAAATACTGTAATAGTAAGTCTATCGATATGGTTCCTAATCAAAATGGTTTTGGACACATGGCGTCATGGCTTGCTTATGAAGAATTTAACGATTTTGCTGAATGTCCTGATGGTTTTACTATTTGGGGTGGCAAGAGAGCTACTTCTACCCTTAATCCACTTGATGAACGAAGTGCAGAACACGTAATGAAGATGTATGATGATATGTTACCCTATTCCCATTCAAAATATTTCAATATGAATTTTGATGAACCATTTGAACTTGGACACGGAAGAAGCAAAGATGCATGTGACAGTCTTGGTGAAGGTAAAGTTTATATTGATTATATGAAAAAATTATATGATCATATTAAAAAGTACAATAAAACACCATTAATTTGGGCAGATGTGTTAAATAAACATCTTAATTTAAAGGATGAAATTCCTAGTGATATGATTTTATTAGACTGGGGTTATGACATGGATGCTCCATTTAGTAGAACATTAAAAAATATTGCTGATTCTAAATTAAAATTTATGGCATGTCCTGGAACATCTAGTTGGTGTTCTATCACCGGTAGAACGATGGATATGTTAGAAAACATTAAAAATGCCTCTTTATATACACACTTATATAAAGGTGAAGGCTTATTAGTTACTGATTGGGGAGATTGTGGTCATCTTCAATATTTACCATTCACCTATCCTGGTTTAATTTATGCCGCTATGCTTTCTTGGGGTAAAGAAGATGGTACTTCTAAAAATCTCAGCCAAGCATTAAATGTTATGTTAAAAGATAAAAATAAATTAATAGGTGATATTTTACTAGATTTAGGCCGCTACAATCAATATGAAGGTTCTTATACATATAATGGTACCAAAACATTTCATGCTCTTATCAACGCTATAAACGCTTGTAATGGGTATAATGGTGACCCATTAACTTATTATACAAATCGAATGAAACAAAATGTATTTACAGAAAATAATTATCAAACATTACTTGAATACTTTGATTTCATTCAAAAACGTATTGAGTTAGTTGATTTACAATGTGATGATCATGAATTAGTCATAAACGAATTAAAACAAAGTATCTACATCTTAAAAACATTGTTAAAAGTAAACCAAATGTTGAGTGACCGCTTGACAAGAGAAGAAAAACTTGTTTTAACAAAAATCATTATCTCAGAATTAGATGTAACAGTTTTAAACCATAAAACACTTTGGTTACAACGTAACCGAATGGGTGGTTTAATAGAAAGTGTTAAAGTCATTGAGAATTTAATCACTATTGTTAAACTATATCAGGATTCATTATAACATCAGATAAACATTTATATTAAAGACAAAAAAAGAACTCGAATTTGAGTTCTTTTTTTGTCTTTATTTTAGCTAAGTGAAATTTCTTAAATAGTTTTGTTACAATTTAAAAAATTCATTATAATCATATGAGATATTAACTTCAATCTATATATTAAATTTTGTTAAATCGATTGAATGATATGATGTCAAATTAAAGTGAAGTCATATCAAGAAGAACTAATCTATATTGACTAATCAACTCAATATTATTAGGAATGCTTTTTATTATCCGATTCACTTCATCATAAAAAACAACGAAGCTTTCCATAAATAATATAATAGGTTCAATCTTATAAAACCCACCTACTTCAAAGTCATATAAAGTTTCTGTATCATTATCTCCATAATAAGTTGTATTATTTTCATTAAGTGTAGGAATAGAAGTACGAATAGTTTTAGTACATCCAGTAATCATAATTAAGAAAGATAAGAGCAAAAATATATAACTTAATCTCATAATTTTCATGTAAACCCCCAATATTTTCCAACATTATACTAAATATTACTTTAATTGTTTTAATGTTCAATATTTTTAATTATCATTCTATTACATTATTATTCTAAATTAATATAAAAAAAGGAGTTTTTAACTCCTTAATTTTATTTTAATCATCAACTGTTAATACAGCCATAAATGCTTCTTGTGGTACTTCTACACTACCTACTTGTTTCATACGTTTTTTACCTTCTTTTTGTTTTTCAAGAAGTTTTTTCTTACGTGAAATGTCTCCACCATAACATTTAGCTAATACATTTTTTCTAAGTGCTTTAATATCACTACGAGCAATTACTTTATTATTAATTGATGCTTGAATAGGCACTTCAAATTGTTGTCTTGGGATCAGTTCTTTTAATTTTTCACAGATAACTTTTCCACGATTATAAGCAAAATCACGATGTACGATAATACTTAAAGCATCTATTACTTCATTATTTAACAGAATATCCATTTTAACTAATTTTGAAGCTTTATAACCATTCATTTCATAATCAAGTGAAGCATAACCTTTAGTACTTGATTTTAATTTATCAAAGAAATCATAAACTATTTCACCGAGTGGCATATCATAATGAATATTTACACGTGTTTCATCCATATATTTCATGTCGACAAAAGTACCACGTTTTCTTTGACATAATTCCATTATTGCACCAACATATTCGCTTGGTGATATAATGGTTGCTCTAACGTAAGGTTCCTGAATTTCTTTAATTTTTTGAATATCTGGCATATAAGATGGATTTTCTAATGTGATTTCAGTACCATCTGTTAAATATATATGATAAATAACTGAAGGTGCTGTTGCGATTAAATCTAATGAGAATTCTCTTTCTAATCGTTCTTGAACGATATCCATATGTAATAAACCCAAAAACCCTGTTCGGAAACCAAACCCTAAAGCTTGTGATGTTTCAGGTTCATATACTAAAGATGAGTCGCTTAATTGTAATTTTTCTAATGCATCGCGTAAATCATTATATCTAGATGCATCGATTGGATATAAACCACAGAATACCATTGGATTTAATCTTCTATATCCTGGTACTGGTGCATCTGCAGGATTTTCAATATGTGTAATCGTATCACCAACGTGGATGTCTTTAATTGATTTGATAGAAGCTGTTATAAAACCTACGTCTCCAACAGTTAAATAATCACGTTTTTCTTCTTTTGGTGTACATACACCAACTTCTAAAACTTCATGTTCAGCTCCAGTTGACATAAATCTAATTTTATCGCCTTTTTGAATTGTTCCACTCATTACACGAATTGTTGGAATAACTCCACGATATGATTCAAAATATGAGTCAAAGATTAAAGCTTGAAGTGGTGCTTCAGGATCACCAACTGGTGCAGGAATATTTAAAACGATCTTCTCTAATAGTTCTATGATGCCAATTCCATTTTTTGCAGAACCTAGAACTGCATCATCAGTAGCTAATCCAATCACATTTTCAATCTCATGTTTCACTTTTTCAGTATCTGCACTTGGTAAATCAATTTTATTTAAAAACAATTGTATTTCTAAATCATTATCTAAAGCTAAATACACATTTGCGAGAGTCTGAGCTTCAATTCCTTGTGAAGCATCAACAACTAATACTGCTCCTTCGCAAGCAGCAAGCGAGCGTGAAACTTCATACGTAAAGTCCACGTGACCTGGAGTATCAATTAAATGAAATATATATTCTTCACCGTTTAGTGCAATATATTTTAGTTCGACCGCATTTAGTTTTATAGTAATTCCTCTTTCACGTTCTAAATCCATTGAATCTAACAGCTGATTAACCATTTCTCTTGATTCTATCGTATGGGTAGTTTCTAAGATACGATCAGCTAATGTGGATTTACCGTGATCAATATGAGCTATTATTGAAAAGTTTCGAATCTTTTTTTGTCTTTCTCTAAGTAACATGTAATTCATCTGGCTCATCTAATTCACTCCATTCAAAGTATAACAATAAAATTTTACATTATTTGAAGTGTTTTTTCAACGTTATTTTAGTTTTATCCAAAAATAATAAAAAAAAAAGCCATTTAGGCTTATTTTTTACCAAATACAAATTTTATTAAGTCATCACTTTTTGATAATATTAAATCTAAACCCTTTTTAATTAAAAATTCTCCGTCTTTAGCTAGACTAGAAAAAAGATTGTGATTTACTTTTTTAGTAACAGCTGATGAACCAGCTGGGTCAACTGGTGTAAATTCATCATCGTCATTTGTACCAGTTGTTGGAATTGTATTATCATCTTCCCAGTCATCAACGGATTGTTGTATGTCTCTTGTTTTATTATTATCTTGATATGATACTCCTAGTGATAATCCAACGAAAAAGATGATCACAATTAACGTATATTTTAATAATTTCTTTTCCATTTTTTACCTCCATTTAATATAAAGGATTAATATTTTTATAAAAACTACTTAAATCACTTAAATCAACTTGAAATAATCCTTTTAAAAGTAATTCTGCGACATAAGTTATAATATTATTATTTGTATTATTATCATTTAAAAATAATATAAATGAATTTAATTCAGTTTCATAGATAATGTTATCTGATGACGTTAATAAATAGCCTATGGTTAGAAAAGAAACACCAATTATAAATATTGTTTTTATATAAAATACACTATTATCAAGCATCTTATCATATCCTTTCAACTATAGTCTAATATAAGTATAGTATGAAAAGAAATAAAAATATGTATAAATTAGTCGTTAACTAATATTTTTATGTAAAGCTAGATTAATTCCTCTTGAAATGATATGTGTTAAGTCCTCAATGTTTGTATCAATCTCTTTAGGTGTAACCATCATATTTAAACCTTGTGGAGATAATACCTCAAAAATTAATTGTTGCTTTTCTTCTGGTGACATTAAGCCAACTTCACCAAAGATATTTTTTACAACATCATTTTCTGGTTTATCTATTTTACTATAATCTTTTCTACCACTCATTGAAGTAGGGACGATGCGATTTGCTGGTCTGATATTTTGCATTGAATAGCCAATATGTTTTATAATCATTTCAATCGTATCACTCGTTATAGTTACTGCATCAACTACAGTAGGAACACCTACAGAAATTACTGGAATGCCTGTTGTATCAAAACTAATTTCTTTACGTTTGTTTCCAACACCACTACCCGGACTTATTCCTGCATCAGATAACTGAATTGTTTTATTGACACGATTAATCGCTCTAGCAGCTAAAGCATCGACAACGATTACAAATTTAGGTTTCACTGATTTTATAACAGAATTGATAATTTCATAAGTTTCTAAACCTGTATTACCCATAACACCAGGAGCAATTGCACAAACTGGTCTAAAACCATCATGATCAATTTGTTCCGGATGTAAGTCGAAAAGATGTTTAGTTACAAAAATATTTTCAATTACTTTTGGTCCAAGTGCATCAGGAGTTACACTGTCATTACCTAAACCAACAATCATTCCTAAATCGTCTTCATGAATATTATGTTTTTGAAAAAACGTATCAATATGTTTAGCAATTTGTTTTTGAATCCTTAATAATGCTTCATGATCATTATCAACAATTGAAGAAGTATCAATTGTGATATATGTTCCACTTTTTTTATTAAAGAATTGTTCTTGTTCTTTTGTAATGATTACTTCAGATATTTTCATATCGTCTGAAGTGAATTCTTTAACTCTAATATCGTTTGGCTGAATTTGATTTTTGGCCATTTCTAAGTTTTCTATTACTAAATCTGATCTAATTTTACTAAATTCCATTGTTTCACCTCTTTATTATTCATTAATAATATTGAAATAATGGGGGAAAATATACTTAATTACAAATTATTATTGAAATTTATCAAAGTTTTTGTTAAAATTAGATAGTCACAAATTATGGAGGTGAAACAATGCCACAAATTAAATCACAAATTAAACGTGTAAAAACTAATGAAAAACGTCGTGTACAAAACTTATCATTCAAATCTTCAATGCGTACTGCTATTAAAGATGTTGAAGATGCAGTTACAAATAAAGACTTAACAGCTGCAAACGTTGCTTTCTCATTAGCTTCAAAAAAATTAGATAAAGCTGTATCTAAAGGAATAGAACATAAGAATTATGCAGCTAGACAAAAATCTCGTTTAGCTAAAAAACTTAATTCTATCGCATAATTTAAAACCTACTTTATAAGTAGGTTTTATTTTTTTGTATTCATTTATTTTTCTAAATGTAATACAATTATGTTTTGTTAATAAAAATTTTAGGGAGAATCTATCTGCTTGTATGAATTCAAATCTAGTCATCACCAAAAAAGAAGTAAATGAAACCTCATTTACCTTTGAATTAAACGTTCAGTAATTAAAAATACAGATTACAATATTGAAAAATTAGTTTTACATAACAATGGTTCAATAAGTAATAGATAAAACAAGGTTCTATACTATCAAAAGGCGTTCATACGATACTTATATCCTTACTGATAATGACGGTAATACAACTACACATTATAAAACAGTAATTATAGTTATTGATGATTTGAAAAATAAGTTTGTACCTGAAACGAAAACATGAGTACCTGATTTTTTTAGACCTTTGGTTGTAAGTAATCAATATTTATTTAATTTATAATTGAATATATTTTACTTATATAGAAGTTTTAAAAAAATCTATATATAGGTATTTTTATTTTCTTAAGAACAAACTTTAAAGTTAAGATAAGTTTTAGTATATCAAAATTATACATCTATTATTAATTTAACTCTAGATGAATGGACACTAAAAAAAATTAATATTATTTAGACGATATTTTATACTAAATCGATTGATCATTGCATTCTGATCGTAATAAGATTTATCTTTTGGTTCAAATATTATAAAATCCCTTTCTATAACTATTTTTTCAATTAAATTTAATTCATACAATGAAAATACATCCAAGTATATTCTTTCTATTTCATGTTTGTTTAATCTATCATTATAATATAAAAACGTATTATGATTTGAATTGTCATAACTAACTTTTAAAATAATATTATTTTCTTCCTGTCTTAATAAGACTAATTTATCTCCTTCAGTAAATTCCAATCTTCTATCATTTTCAGCAACAGTAATTTTTTCAAGTTTATTATTATCATTACTATAAACTGTTTTTAAAACTTTAAATGTTATTGTTTTTATTAAATTCATTACGTCAACATAATTCATATGATTAACTTTTTCAGGTAATAAGCCATATTCAATATTTATTGAATAATTATCTTGTTTCTTAATAACTATTTTGTCTTGTTCAATTTCAGGTGTAAAAAATATACCAAGACCATCAAACTTACCAGATATAAAATTTAGTTCATTAAGTATGGTAGAAATCTTATTACCAATAGTTTGATAATTGATTAATAATTCAGAAAAGTTA
>JARDZP010000085.1 GCA_029240795.1 Haloplasmataceae bacterium
GCAATTCTTAAATGGGTAATCCAAGTTGCCATAACTTACTCCTATACTTTTATATGTTTATTATATAATAATTGAGTTAAAAATTAAATAATTAAAATAATAAATGGCTTATTTCTAAGCCATTTATTATTTTAATTAAATATCTTCATCATTCAGTGCTGCTTCATTAATATAGATACTTAAATTATCGTTTAAAACATAAGTAAAATCTTCTTTTCCATTACTAAAATGAATTTCTTTTAACTTTATTGTTTGAATTGGGTTTTTAGTTAATGGGTAATTAATTAAGATTTGGTTATAAGTTGATCCAGGTTGAAAATCTGTTGATTCATATTCTTTTTCATTTAATTTAATTGATTTTATTTCGGCTGCATCATCATTATTAAAGCTTATACTTAATAAAACAGTTGATCCTAATTCAATGGGTGTATTTTCATTCGCGAAATTAATATCAGCTACTTCTGGGACTGTCTTTAATATATAAGTATCAACAGTATTATTTATGGTAAATTCAACAACTTGATCAGCAAATAGGCCTTGACCTATAATTAAACTTTGATCACCGGCTTCTTCATTAAAATTTACAAATAATTTAGTTAATGTATTTGTAGAACCTTCCTCGAATACATCATATCTATTTCCATTAATGCGTAAATATTGAATTTCTTGATTGTCAGGATTGTCAAATTCAATCGTTAAGAGAGCTTTCTCATTTTTATGATAATATTCATGATCTAACGCGACTGTTTTAATACTTGGTATTGTATAATTAACAAATAATTCAACTGAGTTTTTATTTGTAGCTTGTAAATTTACAATTTGATTTCCTTCTATTGCTTTTACACTCGTTAAAGTATATTTAATTACACCTGGTACTTCACCTGAATTTAATTTAATATTAATTAATTCAGAAGTTGAATCAGCTTCAAATTGGAAATTAGAATATAATTCATTATCGATAATGACTGAAATGACATCTAATTTTTTCGGATTATCAATTTTAAATGATAAAATAAACACTTGATTTTTATCAATAGTGTAAGACTCAGGGCTTTGTGTGTCTACAGTAATAGTTCTAGGTTTTACAACTACTTCAGTTGGTTTTACTTCTTTTATAGTGTCATAAAAACATCCTGATAGTATCGAAACCACAATAACAGTTAAGATTATTAAATATTTTTTCATATATGTCTCCTTTTTATGTTTTCTATTACCTATTTTTTCCATATTTGGTATATTTAAACAATAAATTTAAAAAAATTTCATATTTAATAAAAAAATCACCATTTGATTTTTTATATTACTTATAAAGTATTTATTGAAGATATTAATTCATGCATTTATATTGTTCATTCATCAACAGTATGAATAACAATCACTTCCTAGAATAAAAATTATATAATAAAATATCCTGTCATATGAATAACATAGTCTATCTTTTTACTGAATTCATATATATATAGTAATGAAAGCATTTTTATAAAAAAGCTAGGCTCTAAACAAAAAATGGGCAAATTTATGCATAAATTTTGTAAATAATCTTGCTATTTGGAGAGATTCTTTATAAAATTAAATAAAGGAGGGAATGTTATGAAAAAAGTATTTTTAATGTCAACAATCTTTTGTTTGTTTATATTATTTGGATGTAATACAAAAACGGATTCAGTTGATACAACAAGTGATAATAATACTACTACAGAAAATGAAACAAAAGATGATAGAGTAAAACCAACAATAAGTATTACTCAAAATATAGTTTCGATTTCAGTAGGTCAAGAAGTAAATTTATTAGATGGGGTAACCGCTTTTGATAATGTAGATGGTAATATCACAAATATAACAGTTAATAAAGGGTTATTTGATAATACGAAACCAGGTGAATATATCATTTCTTATCGTGTTACAGACAGTTTTGGAAATGTTGGAGTGGCTAATAAAAAAATTATTGTGATTAATCCAGAATTAATCTTTGATGCAGATACAGAACTATTTAATCTAGGTAATTATTCACTTACCAAAGGTGAAGTTTATGAAGAATTAAAGCTGAAATATGGTTTACAAACATTATTAGAAATGGTTGATCGAGATATATTTTCAAGTTATAAAGATAATATTTCTTTTAATTTTGAATTTGATGAATCCGACTATTTTGAAGTCGCAAAAGCATATGGCATATTAAAAAGAGTTGATGAATCACACGAAGAATTCGAAGCAAGAGTAAAAGATAAATTCTCAATACCGCATTTACGTCAACAAGCTGTCGTTGAACAATATAAAAATAATATCGACCAACAAACACTTGAACAATTGAAAGAAGAATACCGCGAAGATGTTTGCGTGATAATGTTAAATTTTAATAGTTTAGAAGGTGCGAATTATTATCTAGACACTATTAATAATCTAGATGGAGAAGAATTACTTTATCATTTTAAATTATTTTCGGGTCACGAATACTATAATGAAAATACGTATTCACCCTATTTAGATTCGTTATTACCATGCGATAATATGAGATTAACAAGTGATTTTTTTCTAAACTATCCTTATAATTTAATGGATGATTTAATTTACAATCAAATAGAAGTCAATAGTTATAATAAGAGTATAGAGAAAGATTATAACGGACAATATTATATTATTTATAAAGTGGCGCAAGCTCCAAAAAAAGAGACATACGATCAGACAAAATTTGAAAATGATTTATTGAATAGATATGCTTACAAAAACCTACCTTATGAATTAATTTCAGAGCAATTGCCTAAGATAAGAGAACAAGCAAATCTTAAAATATATGACACATTTTTATATAATGAATATTATCATGAAAATTCAAATTTACTTCCAAAAGATTACATTGTAGCGACTTATAGAAATAAAACTATTACACAAAATGATTTATTTAACGAGATGAAAAAACAAAACTTTTTATTTAATGAATTAGATAATATAAATAAAGAATTGTTGCAATTAGAAGGTTTCGAAGTAACTGACGAAGAAGTAATGGCGGAATTTAACAAATTATTAGTTTCCTATGTAAGTAATGGTGTAAATTACTATAATTGTTATGACTACGAAAGTGGAAGATACTTAATATATTCAGCAGCTGATGCTAGACGATTGCTGAAATCGCAATTGTTTACAAAAAAATATATGAATAGTATTTACCCATTCGATCCTAATTTGTATATTGAAAAGCATTATAATTTAATGCTTAGGGTTCTTACTTTTAATATAGATGTGCCTAATTCTGAATCAATCATCAATCAAATCATAAATGGTGTAGGTGAAAATGAAACTGTTTATGTATATCAATACGATACTCCATTTACTGGTCTTAAAAATATGAGTGTAGAGGATAGAAAATATGCTTTCAGCCAATTATCTATTAGTGGTATTACTTTATACAGATATTCAGATTCTGTCTCAAGTATCTATAAAGGATATAATCAAGATAATCAAGATTTAAATGAAACCTATATTGAATTATATCAATCTGGAGTAGGAGCCTATACGACAAGGACAATTGATAACGTCTTTTATTTATATTTGGTAGCTGAAAGATATGCAATTCCAGAAAAACCAGAAAATTACGATAATTATACTGAACTAGAATTACAAGAAATCATGCAAGAATTTTACAAAACTAATAATAGTGAATTATTGCCAATTTTTTCCTACTATTCTTTTATCGAGGATTTAAAAAAACTTTATGAACTAGATAAGTTAAGTTCATCAAACATTGAAAAGTATTTACTAGAACTAAGAAATAAATATGAATTCAAGTTTAATGATGATGAATTACAAGAAATATATGAGTATTATAATTATTACTATGCAAATTTAAATAATAATGATGAATTTATACTAAAATAAAAAGGTAATTTAGTAGATAAAACAAAGATAAGGCACTCAATTGAGTACCTTATCTTTTTGGCGTAAATTTAATAAATTTACTTTGAATTTTATCTTTATTTAAGTCAATTTCACGATGACCCTTTAAGGTCCATTTACGTGTTGTTTTTTCTAATATTTTAAGTAATTGAATTAACTTTGTCTTAAATGTGTAGGGTAATTCACCATTTTCATTCTCAATGTAATCAATGATATAATTAGCTTTATAACCCATTTTCAAATAATTAATGATCGAGACGATGAAAAGTTTTATTTCTTCTTCTTCAAGGTCGAATTCAAATTTAATTAAATTTCTAAGTTTTGTAGTATATTCATTTTCTTCAATATAATCAATATGACTAGCGTTTTGGATTTCTTCTTTAGTGAAGGTAAAATAATCTAAATCGTCATCTATGTTATCATTAAAATCATCTAAAGAATCTTCTAAAATGGTTTGATAGATAAAATTATCATCAGCATCAAGTCTGTAATTAATTAAATTATCATATTTTACAAGATATTGAATTTTATATAACATTTCATCTATTAAAAGATTAAAGGGTTCTAATTTATCAAATTCATATGCTCCATAAAGGTTTGCGTAACCATATAAGAGATTCATAAAACCAGTATTTTGTTGGATGATTGCTTGGTAATTGTCTTTATGTAAATCATTAAATAATTGTTTTATTTCAATAGGCATTACAATGATTTTTTGGCCATCTTTAAATAGTGGAAAGATTAAGCCAATACTATTAAGAAATTGTACTACATGAACTTCAAATTCACTTGGATCATAAGTTAGATAACTCTCATCATTTAAAAATTTGTTCAAGTATTTCATATGATTTGAATTAAAAAATTGTAAAGTTTCAGGTAGTGCATAAATTAAATCTTCGATAATTTTATTATATAATTCTTGCTTTTTTAAATTACTTCCCGATTCAATACCAAGACAATCTTTTAGATAAACTAATTCTGTTTTTGTGAAATTCTTTAAAATGGTTGCTAGACTATCATCTTTATATGAATATTTCCATAAAGCTGATTCAGCCATTTCAATAAGTTCCTCAAAGTTATTTTCCATTAGGTCCTCCATAATATAATTTATAAACTTATTGTAACACATTTTAAATAAATTTGAAGTTATTTAAAATAAATTGTCAAATTATCATCAACTTCAGCATGTTTATGTGGATAAACATAAGTATTAGGACCTTTTATCACAATTGCGTAATCATCATGAGTTAAGATTTCGCGGTTTGTTTTTAGTGAAATTACATCCTCTGGTTGGGTTAATCTAAATGAAAAACCACACATGATAAGAACAGGTTTACCATCAATTAAGATTTGTTTTTGTTTAACTTCAATCATAAAAATACCTCACAATCTTTATCTCACATTTTATTCTTACATAATATGAAGAGTTTTATTTATCTTTATTTTAGATATATTCATTATATACTTTTATATTAACAAATAAAGATAACATTCAATTAAATTGATTATGATTTCTTCACAACGTATGAGAGTGAAACTAATACAAGCAGTTTTATTGGTTTAATGTTTTTTTACTCTCAATATACTCTTTAGTACTGAAGTAAAGTTAATTCAAGTAACTTAAGTAATATGCGCTTATTTTGGCATTAAAAGTTATCCATTGTTCTTCATTAAATATATATAAATAAAAATATGGCTTAGATAACATGATTTATCTAAGCCATATTTTTATACTAAATAATCTACAACAACACGATCTTCGCGAACTTTATTTATAAATTCGCCCACTTTTAAGTGACTTGGATGTTTTGCATATACCTCTAAATCTGCTTTACTTGCAAACTCTGAATAAAGAACTGCATCATAGGAAGCAGGTGATTCAACAACATTAATTCCTAATTCTAAAACTTTGATTTCTTTAATTTCAGCTTTTAGTGCTTCCAGTCTTTCTTTCATAATTTTTGCATTTTCTAATTTTGTTTTCCCTTCAGCATTCTCTTTTAATTTCCACATCACAATATGTTTAATCATAAATATCTCCTTACACTTTTTTAAATGATGTTATTTTAGAATAAAATAACATCTCAATCTATTATACATTATTTAATTTACACTTTAAATAACACAACTAATCACTTGTTAAAGTTTTATTTGATATAAAAGCTTTTAAAGATTCATGATTGTTATTATATTCATCTGATATAAGAGGTGGAACTGTATCACAATTGGGTATGAGTAGTGTTTTAGTTTCATCAATACTAAATAAGTGTTTTAAAACATTAAATGTTTCCTTTACACCAACAAACATACTTGACCAGTATCCACCAGCAGTTACGATCAGTATCGCTTTTTTAATTTTTGGATTTGTTTGTTTCCTAACATATTTAGCATAATAATATGTTTGAAAGCGACTCATTAAAGATATTAATTCAGCGCTAAAAGTGGCAAAATGTAAGGGAGAAGCGATTATCAATGTATCTGTTTTTTCAATAAGTTGATAAATATTGAACATCTTATCTTTTATTGAACATCCACTTTTATATGAACAAAATTTACAATCAGTACAAGCTTTTAATGGATCAAAGTAGGCATCTATGATAACAACTTCATCTTTTACATCTTTTAATAAATCATTTATAACTGTGTTAGTGTTTCCTGAAATATTTGGTGATCCAGTTAATACTAATATCATATTTTTCCTCTTTCTATCATAACATTTTATGTGACTTTCTGTAACTATTAGGTGAGATGTTCATTTTTTGTTTAAAGATAAAACAAAAATAGGAAGAACTCTCAAACCCACATTTTAAAGCAATATCAGTAATGGATTCAGAGGTCATAATCAGAAGTTGCTTTGCATTATTAATTCTGATATTTGATAGATAATCATTTGGTGAGATTTGCATCGTTTGTTTAAAGATCCTATGAAAGTAAAATGGCGATATGCCAACGTGATTAGCAATGTCATCTAAAAGAATTTTATTCTGATAATTTTCTTCAATGTATTTTACAGACTTACTAATGACACCATAATAAGGTGACGATGGAAGAAAATTTTGTTTGATTTCTTCATATAAGTTATAAATAATATCAAGAATGTAAGATTTAATTTTGATCATTGATGATTCACACCCATTTAAATATTCATCTAAGATCTTTTTGAAAATCATTTCAAAATATTGCCGATTTTTTGTTGAATAAATGGGAGGAATCGCATTAATAATTTGATTATTGTAGTTTGGTTGAAAAGTAGTAGTGTGTTGATCTGTTGTTAATTTAAATGAAACCATGAAACATGAATAGGGTTTAATTCCTTGTGTTAGTTCACCAGGTTTTTTAAAACAAATATCACCAGGCCTTAATGGATAAGTTGTGCCTTCTAAATACATATTGCCTTCCGATTTAAATATATATTCAAATTCATAATTTTCAATATATCGTTCTTCGAACTTTTCAAATTTCCAATCTTCACTATATAGATTGTAAACATATGTCCTAATTAATACAGGTGAAATGTTGTTGGTGTCAAGATTTAGATAGACTGTTTCTTTATGCACGATATCCCTCCTCGATAAAAACAAGATATTGAGATTATTTTCTAAAAAATAAATGATTATACTCTATTTTATCACAAGATTTTGATATTTTTAACATTTTATCAAAAGAATTATTGTAATCTTTCGGTTATAATATAAGCATATTACAAAACGCTTTCAAAAGTATAATAAAGGAGAAGTATTTTATGAGTTTAAAAGTTGGAATTATTGGTTGTGGTGGAATTGCGAATGGAAAACATATGCCATCACTAAAGAAGGTTAAAGAAGTAGAAATGGTAGCTTTCTGTGACCTTATTGAAGAACGTGCTGTAAAAGCAGCTAAAGATTATGGAACTACAAATGCTAAAGTTTATACTGACTACAAAGAATTACTGAAAGACAAATCAATTGATGTTGTACATGTTTGTACACCAAATCGTTCACACTCAGTTATTACAGTTGATGCCCTAGAAGCTGGTAAACACGTTATGTGTGAAAAACCAATGGCAATTAGCACTTCTGAGGCACAAAAAATGCTTGAAGCCGCAAAAAAATCAGGTAAAAAATTAACAATTGGATACCAAAATAGATTCCGTCCAGATTCACAATATTTAAAAGCTGAATGTGAAAAAGGAACTTTAGGTGAAGTCTATTATGCTAAAGCACACGCAATTCGTCGTAGAGCCGTTCCAACTTGGGGTGTATTCTTAAACGAACATGAACAAGGTGGAGGACCATTAATTGATATTGGTACACATGCATTAGACTTAACATTATGGATGATGAATAACTATAAACCTAAAATGGTTGTAGGTAGTGTATTTAAAAAATTAGGTCAACAAAGAAATACCGCAAACGCTTGGGGAGACTGGAAATTAGAAGAATTTACAGTAGAAGACTCAGCATTTGGTTATATCGTAATGGAAAATGGAGCAACCATCGTTTTGGAATCAAGCTGGGCATTAAATAGTTTAGATGTACGTGAAGCTCAAACATCATTATGCGGAACACTAGCTGGAGCTGACATGATGGATGGATTACGTTTAAATTATGTTAATAATAATCGTCAAGTAGTTGAAAAACCATCTTTTAACGCAGGTGGAGTTGCATTCTATAGTGGCGGAGATTCAAATGATGCATCATTTGTAGAAGCTAAAATGTGGATTGATTCAATCTTAAATGATACAAATCCAGTTGTATTACCAGAACAAGCTTTTGTCGTTTCACAAATTCTAGAAGCAATTTATGAATCTTCAAAAACAGGTCAACCTGTATTCTTTAATAAATAGGTCATATTATGAAATTTGGAATTAT
>JARDZP010000086.1 GCA_029240795.1 Haloplasmataceae bacterium
TACTAACAACCTCACTTTATATATTAATTATAAAGTGGTTTATTACAATATAGATGTAACAATAATAAAATATCAACACTTAAGTTGAATTAAGCGATTAAATTTAACATTTTAGATTTAAGTATATACTGTGAAAGGAAAAATGGATATGATGACTTTTTTATAGGGTATAATTTTAATTATTATACAAAAGATGGATCTCAATTTTTGTGCAATGGTAGTTTTGTAGATAAGAAAAATATAATTAATTTTTATATAAATAATAATTCAATATTAAGGAATAAATTTGTTAATTTATAATTTTGCTAATGTTTTTGATATAGATATTTATATAAATAGAGATTTTTTCATATTTTACAATATAATATATAAAAACGAGTAATCCCTATAAAGGATTACTCGTTTTTATTAATCTTGTCGTGATTTCCCCCCATTTTTCCGAACGATACTTGCTTAATATTAACATCTTATTTTCTTGTAATGAATATTGTGATTTACTATGAGAATTAATTAGTAATTTTTGAGAGAATTTAATAGCAAACTATACCTTCTTGTCCAAACTTGCGAACGATAGGAGAAAAACTAGAGTTTTTTAGTGCTATTAATTATAATTTAAATACATCCAATGTTTGTGCATCATAATGCGTCACATTAATAATATTGCCATCCATTTCAATTATTGCGTAAGTTCTTCCTCTAATACCACGATTTGCATAAATACTTCCTGGATTGATAAAAATAATATTTTCAAACTTTTCTACGACGGGAACATGCGTATGTCCAAAACAAACGATATCAGCTCCTGCGTTTGAGGCATAATTAAAAAGCGTATTTAAATCAAATCTAACACTATGATAGTGACCATGTAGAACAAGAATTTTATTATTTTCAATGTTTAAAAATAATTCTTCCTTAAAACTAAAATCATCTGTATTCCCACCTACTGATTTATATATATCAAAGATTGGATGATTTGACTCTAATTCACTATCACCACAATGTAAAAAAAATTTTGTTTCATCTTTATATTTTTGATAGATTGCTTCAAGCTCCCCAACTCGACCGTGATTATCACTCACAACTACAACTTTAACCATTTAATTTCTCTCCTAGTAACCTTAATGCATTTCCTCTGTGACTGATTGCTTCTTTCTCTGTTTTTGTTAACTCTCCCATCGTTTTATTTAACTTCGGTATATAAAACAAAGGATCATAACCAAATCCATTTACTCCTCGCATTTCATCGATAATTAAACCATCACTTGTACCCCGAACAACTATTTCTTCTCCTTCAGGATTCACTAAAGCAAGTGCACAAACGAATCTTGCTTTTCTTTCTTTTACTGGAAATTCCTTTACTTTCGCAAGTAGTTTTTTATTATTAGCTAAATCATCACCATGACTTCCAGCATATCTTGCTGAAAAAACGCCTGGTTCATTATTGATGACGTCAACTTCTAATCCTGAGTCATCAGCAAGAGCTGGTTTATTTAATAATTTTGCCAAGTATCTTGCTTTAATTAAGGCATTTTCTTCAAAAGTACTACCAGTTTCTTCAATCTCAATGTCTTCATCTATATCAACTAACGATTTAACCTCAGTATTATATCTTTCAAAGAAATGTTGAAATTCCTTGATTTTTCCTTTGTTTTTACTTGCTATGAACACTACTTCCATTTAACTCACCTAATGCTTCCTTTTGAACTTCAATTAATTCTTTAATACCTTTTTTAGCTAAAGCTAACATTCCCGCTAATTGAGCTTCATCAAAAGTAGCTTCTTCTCCAGTTCCTTGAATCTCAACGTATTTACCACTTTCAGTTAAGACTACATTCATATCCACTTGGGCATTAGAATCCTCTTCATATTCTAAATCAAGAATGATTTCGCCTTCATTAATTCCTACAGAAATTGCAGCAAGATATTCTTTAATCGGATTCTCTTTAATAGTTCCCGCTTTAATTAATTTATCAATAGCAATTTTCATTGCGACAAATCCACCAGTTATAGAGGCTGTTCTGGTTCCTCCATCTGCTTGAATGACATCACAGTCAATAATAATTGATCTTTCACCTAATTTATATAAATCAACGACAGAACGCAACGCTCTGCCTACTAATCTTTGAATTTCCATCGTTCTTCCTGTCAGTTTACCTCTAGCTGATTCTCTTTGCGTTCTAACATTTGTAGCACGAGGAATCATTGAATATTCTGCGGTTACCCATCCTTTATTTCCACCTCTTAAAAATACAGGTGGTTTATCTTCAATAGATGCTGTACAAATTACTTTAGTATTACCAAAACTTACTAATACAGAACCTTCAGCATGCATATTTATATCTAACTCTAAAGAAACTTTTCTTTTTTCATCATTTTTACGATTATTATCACGCATTTACATCATCCTTTTCTTAAAATATATTTTGATTATAGCACTTTTCATATTTTTTTACTATTAATTACGTAGTACAATTTCATAAAAATTGACATTTTTTATCGATACATTTTTACTTTCCTCTATTATATTATTTTCACTAAACGTAAAATAATATTGAAAATATTTTAAATCATTATCAAAAAATGCATCTAATGAATATTCTTCTATTTCATTTTCATCAATTAATGATATAACAGGTAATGAATTACTTCTTGTTAGGTGCATTTTTATTTGTTCTTCTTTATTTTCTACAACTTTATCATATACCGTAACTGGAACTAAATACATGTTGTCTTCTAACTCAGTATAATAATATATTATTATAAAATTTGTTTCATTTAAATTAAAATCATTAAAATAGACATTTAATGCGAAATCAGATTGTGAAAAGACAACTTTTTCTGTAGATTTAAAATTTATTTTTTTACCTTCACACACTATTTTAACCCGATCAATCGCATTCATATGAGTAAAAGTATAAGTCAGTATTTTTATAATATTTTTTTCATCAACTTCATTATAATTTAAAAATGAATTTGATAAATTTAATGTCAGTTCACGATCATTTAATTCATATGAAATGAGTTGTGTTGAAGGAGGAATACTTGTTGTTACACCAATAGGTAAATAATTACTATAATTCGTCAAAAGAGAAAATGTCGTATAAATCACTTCATCTAACTCTGTTTTAATATCATCTTCATAAATTGATATACCATCATTTTCTTCTTTTTCTAAAACAATATTAAGTGGAAATAGATAATCATTAAAATCTGCTACGTAGATTAAATATTCTTCCTTCACTTTAGCATGAACATGCTCTTCAAAATTTATTTCTTCACCAATTAATATCGGTAAATCAACTGTTTTCGTTTGAGCATCTATAATTAATGCTAATAAAAATAGTATGAACACAAATAGTGTAAATTTAACATAAAACTTTTTAAGCATATAAACCGCCTTTAAATTATAAAATAAACCTATACTATTTATATTGTTTTATTATAAAAGATATGTGTAGATTAAATTATTTAATGAGATAAAATAAAAAAAAGCTAGTTTTTACTAGCTAGAGTTCTAAATATTCGATTTTTTTATTTTTAAGTTTAGGAAATAAAACATTAACGATCTCATTATAATTATGTTTTCTATTCGTTACATAAATACTACAATTATTATTTATATTATTAGTTAGAACACTATTGTTTAATGATTCAATCAAAGCATACCCTGAACAGATTATTTTAATATTATGTTCAAAATATTCATCTAATATTTTACTAATCACATTAAAGTGGGTACATCCTAAAATTAATGTATCAATTTGTTTTTCTTTAAATATCATAAAATATTTATTTATATATTCTCTAATCTTATCTTCATCATATTTCTCACATAACATGACTAAATCAGAACAAGGAATAGCTATAACTTCTACATCAACTAATTGTTTAATCCTATTTTGGTACACACATTCTTCTATTGTCTTATTAGTACCAATAACACCAATTTTTTTACAATACGGCAACTTAAGTATTTCATCTACAGTATTTTCAATGATTGGATAAACATTTACAGGATATTTATTAATAAAATATTTATTGTAAATTACCGATGCGGTATTACATGCTAAAAATAAATGTTTATAGTTATGATAAGTAAAATAATTAAGTATTCTCTCAATAATAATTTTTAATTCATTGTCATTTTTAGTACCATATGGAAAAAAGCGATTATCAGCTAAATACGTGACATGAGTGTTAACATTTAATTCTATTAAATGGTTATATACCGTTAATCCACCTATACCCGAATCAATTATAACTACATTTTCCAAATGATCACCACCTTGATTATATGATGTGTATATCTAACATTGCTTGTTTAAAATCATATTCATAATCATTAATCGCATTTTCATAAAATTTATTGAAAATGAGTCTAGTTATAAACGCATCATCAAAAGCATCATGAGATTGCTCACCACATTTTAATTGATAGATTTTTGCGGTATTGAATAGTCCTAATTCATAATTCATATTGTAGTATTCTTTATGTACTTGTTGCAAATTAATGAAATTTTTTGTATTTAAAATCGGAGATAGTTTATTTAAATGATATGATCTTTCCAAAGCATGAATGTCATTATTTCCCCAGACAATGACAGCTGGATTATAAGTTTCACTGATTTTTTTAAGATTATCGTAAAACTCTCTATAGTGTATTCCATTCATAATTTTAGTGCTATCAATATTTAAAAAATCAAAAATTTTAATTGAAATATTATCAATAACCGTAGGTTTAATGAATTTATTATATTCTAAAATAACATGATCATGACGATCAACTAAAATAGCCCCAGCTTGAATAATCTCTTCAACTTCTTTTTTAGTTCTTTGCATGGTCATTTCCAAATCTAAAAATAAACGATAATCGTGTTCTTTAAGTTTTTCAATAATTTTATTTTTCGTAATATTTTGATCAAAATAAGAAAATTTACGATGATACCTATTACCAATGATTTTATTAAATGAAATTACTTTAGATACAAGTCTTCTTTTCATTTTAAACTTTTCTAAATTTGTAGTAAAATTCAAAAACACACCAGGATACAGATATTTACGAAATTGTTTGACAAAACGTGGTTGTAAATAAAAAAATTCTAATTTTTCAATTATTTGAATACTAATAATCCGAAAATCATTCGAAACATTATGTATTTGTCCTGATACTTCTCTTTCCATAAATATAGCCTCCATATAATAACTGTAATCTTATTTTAACATTAACATCAGATTTTTCAAGTAGGTAAAAATCAAAAAACCACCATAAAGGTGGTTACAATTTGATCTCATTCATTTTTATTAATTCAACTATTGCTTGAGTACGACTAGTAACAGACAGCTTTTGTATAACATTTGATATGTGATTGCGAACTGTTTTTTCACTAATGAAAAGTTCACTTGCTATCATTTTTGTCGTTTTATTTTTAATGAGTAGTTCAAATATTTCGCGTTCACGTTTAGTGAGAAATTGTTGCTTATTTCCCTCCATAAGTTATTTCCTCCTTGCATGAAGGTTACATTCTCACTTTTATGATATGAACAAATATTTTTTTTGTGAGGATAATTATCATGTGTAAACTAATTTAATATTAACTTTCGTTATTTTTCATGATATTTTTAGCGATATTAGTAGGAATGCCTACATCAGTAAGTTCTTCTAAGGTTGCTTCTTTTATTTTTTTAACTGAACCAAAATGATTAAGAAGTAATTTTTTTCGTGTAGGTCCAATTCCTTCAATTTCATCTAAAAATGATTTTGTTAATTTATTGCTACGTAATTCACGATGGAAAGTAATCGCAAAACGGTGAACTTCTTCTTGAATATTCATAAGTAATTGAAATGCTCTACTGAAACGAGTTATTGGTATAATTTCAAGCGTTTCTCCATCTAAAAGTTCTGAAGTTTTATGTTTATCATCTTTAATTAAACCAATAACTTTTATATCTAGGTTTAAATCATTTAGGACGGCCTTACAGACATTTACTTGTCCCTTACCACCATCTATAACGATTAAATCAGGACGCGCTAAATCATCCTTTAAAACGCGAAAATAGCGTCTATAAATAACTTCACGCATGGATGCATAATCATCATTGCCACTAGAATACTTAATTTTATATTTACGGTAGTCTTTTTTACTCGGTTTACCATCAATGTAACAAACCATTGCTCCAATTGCTTCGTTACCGGAAATATGCGAGTTATCAAATGCTTCAATTCGGCTTATTGATGGGATTCCAATTAATTTACTTAATTCATCTAATGCTCCTAATGTTTTTTCTTCATTTTGCATTAATAATATAAATTTATTTTCTAAAGTTATTTGTGCATTTTGATTAGCTAATTCAACTAATTTTAATTTTTCGCCTTTTTTAGGAGTGATGACTTTAATTTGTAAATATTCTGCAAGTAATTTATCATCAATCGTATGAGGTACATAAATTTCCTTCGGTTTTATATTATTCCCATTTGCGTAAAATTGTACTATAAATCGGACTAACTCTTCTTCAGGATCACCATAATAAGGTGTTGTAAAAGCATTACGTTCAATTAATTTACCACTTCTTACATAAAAAACTTGGATACTTAAATAACCATTTTTATAAAAATAACCAAATATATCACGATCAAGAAAATCATTCATAATGATTTTTTGTTTTTCAATTGTCTTTTGTAAATAGTCAATCATATCTTTGTATTCTTTTGCTTTTTCAAATTGTAAATTTTCAGCATAACCATGCATTTTAACCGTTAATTCTTCAATAATATCTCCAGCATTACCCTTGAGAATTTTAATGATCTCGCTACGGTATTCCTCATAAATACTTAAATCATATTTCTTTTCACAAGGTCCTAAACATTGTTTAATATGATAATATAAACATATTTTAGATTCAAGTGGATGACATTTCCGTAATGGATATAATTTATCTAATAAATATTTGGTTTCCTTTGCTGCTTGTACATTAGGATAGGGTCCAAAATAATCGCCTTTATTTTCGTTTATATTACGCGTAATGATTAAACGCGGATGTGTTTCTTTTGTAAGTTGCAGATAGGGATATGTTTTATCATCCTTTAACATAATGTTGAATTTAGGATCATATTTCTTAATTAAATTGAGTTCTAATATTAAAGCTTCAATTTCAGATGATGTTACGATAAACTCAAAATCTACAATCTCACTCACTAACTTAGTAGTCTTAACATTATGACTACCGGTAAAATATGATCTTAATCGATTACGTAATCGTTTGGCTTTACCTACATATATTACTGTATTATTTAGATCTTTCATAAAGTAACAGCCTGGTTCAAATGGTACTAAGTTTAATTTTTTCATTATTAATTCATTCATTGTACTATCACCACATTAATTATAACATCTATCTCTATTTTTGTCCTTATTTAATCAATAGTTACTTCTTTACTAAACTTTATTTTACATCAAAAAAGCACAATTAATGAAAAAAGCAAGTTTAATTCTTGCGATTTACCTTACTTTTTTCGTTGTGATTTTTTAAAAGTAGAACATAATGTTATTCTACTGTTATTTCATTAACTCTAATATTTATAACATCTCCTACTTTTAATTCATTAGCTTGAATCGTACATTGAATTATTAGTATAATAATCGACAGTTTGTAATGTAGGTACATCAACTGTAGTTACATGAATTAACCCAGTTAACAAATCCATACTTGTAAAGGTTGCTTTAATATTCACTTTTTCGATTAAAGCCAAATCCATAATACTAAACACTTGACTACTTTCAATTTCAATAAAAGTATCATAAATGACTGTGGTATTTGATTTTTCTTCTTCTGTCACTAATGCGAGTGAACTTGTAATATCTAGAGTAATATTAGTTTTATTGCTTAAATCAGCTATAAAACGTTATACTAATCACCTTTTTCGTAGTTTTTTATAACTTTATCCTCAGTTAGGGTCATGGGTATGAAGCAAATAAAAAAACTAAAATAATCATTAGACTTATAAATTTTATATTTCTATTTTTCAATATTTAAGTTACCCCTTTCATATTAAATTTTCTAACTATTTTTAGTTATAGTTAACATGAATAATATTGTCAACCTTAGTTATATAATATTTATAAAAAAACCTATATATGAAACATATATAGGTTTTTTGAACTTATTTGAACTTATTTGAACTTATTTTTTACTTATATTTTCTAGTGGTTTAGTATTACCAAATGTTAACTTTGGACTAGTGATTGGAGATGCCCATCTTACCGCATTTTCTATCACTTGAATGATTTCTTTTTGGTGATACACTGGGAATGTTTCATGACCAGGTCGGAAATAAAATACTTTCCCAATACCTCTGTTATAACAACATCCACTTCTAAATACTTCTCCACCTTCAAACCAACTAATAAAAACTAAATCATCAGGTTTAGGAATGTCAAATCTTTCACCATACATTTCTTCGTGAGGTATTTCAATATATTCATTTAACCCATTAGCGATTGGATGTCCTGGCTCAATAACCCAAATACGTTCTTTTTCACCAATTTCTCGCCATTTTAAACGATCGCTATTTGTTCCACAAATTTTTCTAAAGATTTTTGAAGCATGACCTGAATGTAGAACGATAAGTCCCATACCTTCAAGTACTCGATTGTAAACTCGATCGACAATATCATCCCTAACTTCAGAGTGTGCCATATGACCCCACCATATTAAAAC
>JARDZP010000017.1 GCA_029240795.1 Haloplasmataceae bacterium
TGGTATTTATACTTATACTTATTTTCATTTTTTACCTTAATTTTATTTAGTATTATACTAAATATACTTTTCTTCTTTCATACTGATATAGCCTTGTGTACCAATGACAAGGTGATCAAGTACTTCAATGCCCATTACTTCTCCAACTTCCATGAGTCGCTTAGTGATAGTAACATCTTGAGTACTCGGGGTAGGGTCTCCACTAGGGTGGTTATGGACGACAATGATGGATGCACATCCATGTTTGAGTGCTTCTTTAAAAACCTCTCTTGGATGAACAATACTTCGGTTGAGTGATCCTACGAACAAAGTCTTTTTAGCTAATATGCGATTTTTAGTATCTAAATAAAGGGCAATAAAATGTTCTTGTTCTAAGTGTTTTACTTCTTCTCCAATATAATCTGCACAATCAGTTGGTGACTTAATTTGGTATCCTCTTTCAATAATAGTCGCATTCGCTCTATATCCTAGTTCAATCGCAGCTAATATTTGGATTGCTTTTGTTCTACCTATACCTTTTATTTCAATCAATTCATCAATGGTAATACTTCTTAACATACTTAAGTTTGGGTACTTGCATATTATTTCTTGTGCTAAAGTGATAGCTGATCTATTTTTTGTACCAGTTCTTAATAAAATCGCAAGTAATTCATGATTACTTAACATTTTAGCACCTTTTAATTCTAACTTTTCTCTCGGTCTTTCTTCAATTGGTAATTCCTTTAATGGAAAATTCAAAATTACACCTCTTTTACATTAATACATCTACCAAACTTTTATAGACTTCTAGCCTGTATAAAGGTGTTCTATCACTGCTAACATTATAATTTAACATAATAAGATGATTATAAACTACTAAATTAGTATCTGTAATACTATCTTTATATTGTTCGGAAAATACAACTTCTTTGTCATGAATTAAAGAAATAAAATGTTTGATACTCTGATGATAAAAATAGTATTCTTGACTTGTATCATCTTTACCTTCTAATAAAGAATACAAATCAAGTGACTTTACTAAATATTCAATATCATTCTCTACTAAAACTTCAACAAGAGGATCTAGTAAATTAGCTCGATAAGCTATTCCCAAATAGACATAGTATATATTATGTTCTTTAACTACTAATCCAGTTAATCCTAGTGCTTTTACTTCATTTAAACCAATTGTCGCATTCATTTCGTCATAATATATTCCTGTTTGTAGTATAAATATTTCATCATCAAATTGTCCTGCATTTACATTAATTGCTTGGTTATTTAAGATAGTACCACCTAAAAAATTCCCGAAAAGGATTCCTAATATTAAAGCTATAATAACGTTAAAAATAATTCTTGAATCAGATCTAAATAATTTCATAACATACACCTCTCCATCATTATTTTTAACACATAAAAGCTAAATTTATTATCAATCTTTGTCAGTTAAATGAAGTTAATTATATTTTTATAATATTTGTAGTGCTAGCACATCTAAGTTTTTGTAGATTGTAATACACTTAACAGTTATCTGTTTGGAGTATTCCTAATATATATTCTCTTTTAATCAACATTTTTTCCCATTTCATATTAAATATATACAATATTTTTAATAATAATGCTTTATAAAACAACAAAAGTGATATCTCTATCACTTTTGTTGTTATTAATCATATAAATCAATTTCTTTTAAATACTTTTTAACTTGAGAAATAAAATAAAGCGAACCAGTAATTAATAATAAATCTTGATCTTTCAATAACTTTAATTCATTATTAATCGTATCTTTAAAATCTTCATTATAATAAACATTTTGTTTATTCGTTTGTTCATATAAATTCATAGCTGTATTTGCTCGATAAAATTCAAAACTTGTTAAAGTAAGTTTACTTGATATCGATTGTAAAAGATTTAACATTTTATCCGTTTCTTTATCTTTAAGTGCTGAGAAGATTATATTTATTTTATAACCTTTATTGAGATATATTTTCATTGCTTCAGTTAAAGTTCTTACTCCTTCAATATTATGTGAACCATCAATAATCACAAATGGTTTTTTTGAAACGATATCTAATCGGCCATTCCATTTTGCTTTTTTAAGTCCATTTGCGATATTATCTTTATTGATATTGACATGTTCTTGATTTAGAAGATACAGATACATTTTGATTGCGAGTAATACATTCTTTAATTGATGTTCTCCAAGCATAGGTATCATTAACTCTAAATTTAATGGTTTATATACAAACTTCATACCGTTATCTAAAAATTTAAACTTCGTAATTTCACTAAAGTCAGCTATTTCAAAATGACAATTCACTTCATAACAATAATTTTTAAACACTTCAAGAACACTTGGATTTTCTTCAGTTGTATATAGCATTTTATTAGGTTTAGCGATTCCCACTTTTTCAAAACCAATTTTTTCTAATGTATTCCCTAAAATATTCATGTGATCCCAGGAAATATTGGTGATTCCCATAACTAATGGATCTATCACATTCGTAGCGTCGTAACGACCACCCATACCTACTTCATATACAACATAATCAACTTTATTTTTTTCAAAATAGACGAAAGAAAGTAACGTAATGATTTCAAATTCTGTCATTTCATCATTCATTTCAGTTTCAACTTGACTAATGACAGGATATATTTCATTGGCTAATGATAATAATTCTTCATCACTAATATAAACATTATTAATTTGAATTCGTTCATTAAAGACTTCAATAAAAGGTGATATATATAAGCCAACTTTATAACCACTTGCCTGTAACATATAACTTAAGTAATTACAAGTAGAACCTTTGCCGTTAGTACCTGCTACATGTAATGACTTTACCTTATTTTGAGGGTTCCCTAGTATCTCACAAGCTCGTTTAATTCTTGTTAAATGTAATTTAATCGAAAACTTATTTTGACTACTTAACCAAGTAAAAAAATCTTCTAATTTTAAAAACATTTTATCACTTCTCCCATAAAAAAAGCCACTCTTTGTGGCATCGTTTTTAATATTATGATTATATAAATGCACAACAATCATGCACCTTAATTATAACATTTTTACAAAAATTGTAAATAAAAACTATAACTTACCATAATGTTCTTTTAATAATTCTAATATTTCATCAGTCTCATCTGCTTGATCATATACCCTACCATCTTTGATATAAAGTAAAGTAGGTGTACCAGAGACTCCAAAATCTTCTTTTATATCAGTATATTCAGCAAACTTTAAATCGATGTTGTAAAAGCTCAATAAAGTAGTATCACTATCAGCTTTTGCCTTATATTGATTCACCTCTTCAGTTATCGATTGACAATCAGAACAATCTGAATCAGAGATATACATAAAGTAATCAAATTCATCCCTATAGACTCTAACTTTTGCTTTTGGATAACAACTTGTTAAGAGGCTTAATCCGATCATCAACATGAATAAAGTCATTATTTTTTTAATCATTTTTATTCCCCCTCATTTGTAAGCCTAAACTTAATTTTATTTTAACATATTGATTCATTGTATTATACAGTTTAAATAATAAAAACTCACATAAATTTTAATATTTATGTGAGTTTACTTAAGTTGATAGTATTATTCACCATAATGTTTTTCTAATAACACTAATATATCATCTTTTCCTTCAGCTCTTTTATAAACTCTACCATCCTTAATATAAAGTAAAGTAGGTGTACTAGTGACTCCAAAATCATCTTCAGCATCAGTATACTCAACATACTTTAAATCTATTTTGTAAAAAGGCATTAAAGTTTCATCAGCTTCAGCTAATGCTTTATAACTATTCACTTGTTCAGCGATTGCTTGACAAGCTGAACAATCAGTATGAGAGACATACATCAAATATTCATAATCATTTCTTAATACTCTTTCCTTTGCTGCTGGCTTATAAAATAGTAAAAAACCTATTCCTAAGACAACAATAAGTACCACTATCCATTTTTTATAGTTTCTCATCATTTACACCTCTATTATTATAATAATTGCATTTATTTTTTAAACTACAGATATCGCAATGAGGCTTTCTTGCAAGACAATGATATCGCCCAAAAAAGATCATTTGGTGATGTAATTTATTCCACTTATCTTTTGGGAAAAATTGCATTAGCTTTTGTTCAACTATCGTGACATTATCAAATTCTAAAGCGATATTGAGTCTTTTACTAACTCTTTCAACATGTGTATCAACCGCAAATGCTGGTATATTAAAAGCAACTGATAATACTACATTCGCTGTTTTTCGGCCAACACCTGGTAATTTAATTAATTCTTCCATAGTGTTAGGTACATTAGAATTAAACTCCATTACTAATATTTTACACAATTTTTGAATATTTTTTGCTTTATTTTTAAATAATCCAATACTTTTAATCGCATGCTCAATATCAAATATGTCAGCTTGTACAAAATCACTAGGTGTTTTATACATTTCAAATAATGTTTTAGTTATTTTATTAACACTAACATCAGTTGTTTGTGCTGACAGTATAACCGCAACTAATAATTCAAAATGATTACGATGATTTAACTCACAAAATGCATCTGGAAACATATTTTCAAATGTATTTAAAATTATCTCATCCATGAAACATACTCTTCTTGCTCGTTATTGTTTTTAGTAGTTGTTTTATTTTCATAACGTTTAAACGTTTTTGTATATTCCATTGCTTTTTCAACTGTATTAATATTACTTTGTTGCCAATTTAGTAATATGCGATCGACATATTTCAAATTATATACTTTATTAAATATTGCTTCTTTAATAGCTAATTTAATTAAACTAAAATCATACTTATATTCATTTAACCATGCACTAATATATTGGATTTCAAATGAAGATAAAGTTCTTCCAAAATCATTTTCAATTAATCCCACTAAATCACTTGCGACATTGTCATTATTTACTTGATCAATTTGATTATTTTCATTCATTAAATTATCTAATATTTTATTGTAGAGTGGTTCTAATGTATATTTTTCTTTGGTTTTACCATTATCTACTTTAATTTCAAACGCAATTAAATTTTCTTGAACCAATTTAAATACTAAATCTGCACACTTAATAAAGTCAATTGACATCTTTTCTTTAAGTGCGTTGATCGATAGAAATTCAAATCCTTGTTCAGAAAAATTATATATATGTAGTAAAAGCATAGCTGTCTGCTCATTTAAACCTAATTTTACATAATTATTTATGATGTAATCTTTTACATTAATAATACGATTGTTAATAAGTCTTTTAATAAATTGTTCTGACATATTCATTCCGCCTCACATAACTAAAGGTCATGAATATTATAACATATTATACATTCATTTATAATAAATATTGTCGAATTATTTTTAATAATAAAATATAAAAAAATGAAAGTTCAATAATTATGTGATACCAGTAATTTCTTATAGCTACAAAAATATACATTTAATAAAAATCTATAAGTAAATAAATATTGTCCTTCAGGATTTTAGTTTATCACTTACTATGCAATGACTCGATTATTACTTAGTTGTTCAATAAATTACACGAAAAGTTTTTGGTTTCAAATATTTTCCCATGTAAAATTTATTTTAATGAATATCATCTTCAAAAGTGTTTATTTCTATTTATTTAATAAATAGTGTTTGATCTTATCATAATCATTATCTAGTTCACCTAGAATTACTTTCAAAATGATATCATCAAGAATTTCAGCAATCCAGATGCCCGGTGCTCTGTTATAAAATTCTATGATTTGATCACCTTTAAATTTTAAATCACATTGCTTTTTAATGGGTAAATTATTATAATCTTCTATAATAGTTTTAGCTTGATCGTTTGTATTTCGTAAAAAGACATTAAGTTTATTAACAACTAAACAATTATTTAACCCATTCCTAAAGATGAGTGGTTTAGTAAAATCTAAAATTTCAACTTCAAACATATTATAAATTACCTTTACCTCTTTTTTTATAAAATTAGGTATAGGTAAACTTTCTATAATTTCGTAGGAATCACTTACAGCACATATCGCTAAAAATTCAATAAAATCATTTGGGATAAAGTTAGTTTTTTGAATATTAATTATTCCATGTTTAAAATGAGGTAAATATAAATGAAAATTAGTTTCTATTATATCATTAATGGCAGCCAAAAAATGCTCACCCTTAATCATATTCTCGAACTCTTTAATAACGCGCTCTAGAGAAATATTTAGTATTAAGTGAGCATTCATTTCAATTGCTGATTTATCTACAATTTTAAAACCTAATGAAGATACAAATCTAAATGCACGTAACATTCTTAATGCATCTTCATTAAATCGTAAATAAGGGTCTCCTACAGTTCTGATGATTTTATTTTGAATGTCTTCTTTACCACTTACATAATCAATTATTTCGTCATCTTTAGTTAATGCCAAAGCATTCATCGTAAAATCACGTCGTAAGATATCCTCTTTTAATGATTTGATAAATATGACATGTTCTGGTTTTCGATTACTTACATAGACACTTTCTGTTCTAAAAGTAGTCACTTCATATGAAAAATTATGATGAAGAACAGTAACTGTTCCATGTTTTAAACCAGTATTAATTGTTTTAGTAAATAGATTAGAAACATCATCTGGTAATGCATTTGTCGCAATATCAATATCTCCTGATTTTCGTTTCAATAGATAATCTCTAACATATCCACCCACAATATATGCTTCATATCCTTTACTATTCAAAAGCTCTATTATTGCTTTAGCTCCTAATAAATAATTCATTATATCACCTGTTATATCATTATTTTAATTGTTTTATTATTTGTTGCTTCTATTATAGCATGTTCAATTCCGGTAATAAATGCTTGTCGGCTATTTATTTTGTGAGTTAAAGTAAAACTTTGTTCTTCATCGGCGAAAATAATATGATGATTCGCAAGAATACCTGGAAGACGTAGAGAATGAATTTTACTATTCTCAAGATTTAATAATTTACCAAAATATTTTGCGGTACCACTCGGTTTATCTTTCTTATGGATTCCATGTTCTTCAACGATTTCGATATTTGGTAAAATCTTTTGTACTTGAAGTAAAAATTCCTCTAACTCTTTCGTTAAAACCGAATAATTTGGTGAAATGATGACCCCAACATGATGTTTTTGGGCTAATATATTTAAATGTTGTCCGTCATATCTTTTATATCCCGTAGTCCCGCTAACTACATTTTTATTACTAATAATGGCTAATTTCACAACATCTAAGCAGTCAGGATAATTTGAAAAATCAACTAAAGTATCGAATTGAACTTGATCTAAACATCCTTGAAAACTATTAAATATCGGAATTCCTAAATCAAGCTTTTGACGACTGATTCCAGCGACAACATCGATTTCTTGATTTTCTAATAAATTTTTAAAGAGGAACGAGCCCATTTTTCCTGAAATACCATTTATTACTATTTTCATCGTTATTTCCTTCTTAAATGGTATTTAACTTTCTTTTTCATACTTGCTCTTTCATATTGCCGTCTAGCTACATATACATAACCTGTAACTAATAAAACAGGAATAAAGATCAATAAAAAAATTGTTAATTCTATCATTTATTTTCCCTCCTCATATAAAATATGATTTGGAGTTAATATAGATGACATTATTTGATTAATTTCATTAAATCAATTTCAAAATTGGGATAGGATATTTTATCACAATTAGCGTTTTTGATTTCCATATTATCAGTGATTAATCTTGCCACTTTAAGCATCATACTCATACGGTGATCATCAAATGAATCAACTGCATTTCCACTTAATTTGGTATACCCATTAATGATCATCCCATCACTTGTTTCAGTTATATGAGCACCTAATTTATTTAGCTCACTCGTTGTTACTTTTATCCGATCTGTTTCTTTAATTCTTAATTCTGAAGCATCTTTGATATAAGAAATACCATCAATTTGGGTAGCAAGTAATGCTAGAACAGGTATTTCATCAATTAAAAGCGGTATTAACGATTTTTCTATCACAAATGGTTTTAAATCTTTTGTATATGTAATTAAAAGGTCTCCGACCTCTTCATTACATATAATTCGCTTATTTAATATCTCATAATTAGCCCCAATCATATCAAGTACCTTTAAAATTCCTGTTCTTGTTTCATTGATTCCACAATTTCGGATAATAATCTCACTATTTTGAACGATTAATGCAGCTACAATAAAAAAGGCACTACTTGAAATATCTCCAGGAACATAAATATCTTTACATTTTAATTTGTTTTTACCACTTACAGCAATTTCTAATCCATTGACTTCAATGTCACAGCCTAAATACTTAAGCATTAATTCCGTATGATTTCGACTATAATCTAACTCTTTTATCACTGTTTGTTCTTGATGTTTTAATGCAGCTAAAATACAAGCTGATTTAACTTGTGCGCTACTCACATCTAAATCAATCCTGCCATTTTTTACAATTGTTGACTTAATGACTGCTGGTAAATAATTATTACTTGTTAATTCAATCTTACTACCTAATACATCAAGAAATTTAACGACCCGTTTCATAGGTCTTTTTGATAATGATTCATCACCAATTAATGTCGTTTCAAATGGTAACCCATGTAAAATTCCCATCATGAGTCTCGCTGTTGTACCAGAATTGAGACAATTTATAACGTCATTTGGTTTTTTAAGTCCTTCGTAACCATTTCCAATGACTTCAACATAATTAGGATACATTTTTATGTTTACTCCTAATTGTTTAAAACAATTCATTGTAGCTAGACAATCTTCACTATTTAAAAAATTATAAATTTTAGCTGACCCATAAGCAACAGAATTAAGCATGATAGCCCGGTGTGAAATTGATTTATCTCCTGGTAAGTTAATTTCACCATTTAGTCGCATATTATCACCAACTCTTTATGATATTTAAAAATTCTGTTAATTTTATATTTATTTCATCTTCAGTTAAATATATTTCAAAGGGACGACCAAATTCCTTTAATCCAACAAAGGTAATTAAACCAGATTTATTTTTTTTATCATTTTTCATTGTTTCAACACAATCAAGAATATCTATATTAATTATTGTGTCAAAATAACCAAATTTTTTAAATAATTTATAATAGAATTCATATTCTACATTTTTAGATAAAAACAAGTCAAAACAAATTCCAAATGCGACTGCTTCACCATGTGTAGTATTATATAATATTTCAATCGCATGAGCCAATGTATGACCTAAATTTAAAGCTTGTCTAATGCCTAATTTATCTTCTATATCATGAATAATATATTTTTTCTTAATTTCAATACAACGATAAATGATTTCTTCAATTAATGAATCATCATGTATGATTTCAGTTAAATTTGTTTTATCAACTAATAATGCATTTAAAATGGATCCATCATGAAGTAAATCATGCTTAAATACTTCACCAAAACCTGATTTAATCTCATTAAAAGCCAAAGATTTTAAAAATTCTGTATGGTAAATAACCGCAACTGGTTGATAAAATGTACCAATCACATTTTTTACTCCTGCAACATTCACTGCTACTTTTCCACCCACAGCACTATCATGAGCAAGTAATGTCGTTGGTAAATTGATAAACTTTACACCTCGTTTATAAGTTGAAGCGAAAAAGCCAGCAAAATCTCCAACAGCTCCTCCACCAAAAGCGATCACTTGTAAATCCCGATCAAGATAATTTTCAAGCGCATATTTCACACACATTTCATAATAAGTTAAGTTTTTATTTTCTTCTGCGTGATCCATATTGAAAAAATAAAGTTTGTATTCGTTTAGATATTTTTTTAAATAATTTATATATAATTCTGCTACTTTATTATCTGTAATGATTAAGACACTTTTTAATTTATCAAGAACAGTAAGTAATTGTTTTAAAACATCCTTACCAATAGTGACATTGTAACATTGATGATCTAATTGAATTAAAATTGTTTTCATCTTAAAACCTCTTTAGATAGTCACGATAATCATTAAGGGCAGTTACTAGTTGCTTCATCGTATCAGAAGTAAACTGTTCACATATTGCTTTAGTTATTTCATAATTTAAAACATGTTCACAAATCACGCTCGCTGCAGGTATTACGCAGACATCTGATCTTTCAATGTGTGATGGAGATACTTCCTTTGAATCAATATTTACTGATTTTAAAGGTTGCATTAAAGTTGGTATTGGTTTAAAAACAGCACGAATGACAAGTGGCATTCCAGTAGTCATTCCACCTTCAAAACCACCATAATTATTACTCGTCCGACTAAAACCATGATCATAGATTATTTCATCATGAACTTCACTACCTAAGTGATTAGATAAAGCAAAACCTTGTCCAAATTCTACACCTTTACAAGCTTGAATGCTAATGATATTAGCCGCAATTTTTGCGTCTAATTTTGTTTCATGACTGACATAACTACCAATTCCTGCTGGAATATTTTCAGCCACAACAACACATATTCCACCTATAGTATCTTTATTTAGTTTAACTTGATCAATTAATTCAATTGCTTCTTTTGTTTTTACAAGACTAGGCATACGTACCGGAGATTCATTAATGTATTTTAAATCTAAATGAGTGACTTCAACTCCTCCAATATTTACAACATAAGAATAGACATTTATATCCATTTGTTTTAATATTTGTTTACAAATCGCACCAACACAAACTCTAGATACTGTTTCTCTAGCTGAAGCTCGTTCAAAAACTACTCTTGTATCATTTTGTTCATATTTCATTAATCCAACTAAATCAGCGTGACCGGGTCTTGGAACTTTTACTGCTTTATAATTTTCTAGATCATAATCAAAAGGTGACATATACGTTTGATGATTATTATAGTCACGATTAATAACTTCCATAGCGATGGGTGCACCAGTTGTTTTACTAAATATTACTCCACCTGTAAATTTTACTTCATCATGTTCAATTTTCATTCTTCCACCACGACCATAGCCTGATTGTCTTCGTGAAAGTTCACTATTTATATCATTAATGTCGATTTCAAGGTTAGCAGGTACACCTTCAAATATTATCGAAATTTTTTCACCATGTGAATGACCACTACTTATATATCGCACATTATCACTCCAAAATCTTAAAATATATCATCATTATACAATAAAATGTTAATAAAAGAAATGAAAAATAAAATTCCTACCACTTAAACTAAGTAGTAGGAATTTTTAGCGAAATTATTTAACTTCTTCTTTAAATGTTTTACCAGCTTTAAAAATCGGTAATATAGCTTCACTGACAATGATTTTTTCTCCTGTTTTAGGATTAACGCCACTTCTCTCTTGACGGTGTTTAGTTTCAAAAGTACCAAACCCAGAGATAGTCACTTTATCATCGCTTTTTAAGCTGTCGTAAATAGTATTAATCATGGTGTCTACTATTAGTTCGACTTCTTTCTTTTTCATTTCCGTTTTTTCTGCTACTACATTGATTAATTGTGATTTGTTCATAACTACGCCTCCTTTATTAGTGACTAAGATAATATAACATAATTCGAGAAAATATACAATATCTATAGTTATATTTTTTATCTTTTTTTCTATTTTATACTTGAATTATTTCAAAATGTTATTATAAAATAATAGCGATCAGTCCACCGTTACCTTGGTTGATTACTTTTTCTAGTGTTTCACGGAATTTTAAACGTGCTGTTTCTGGTAAAATAAATAATTTAGCATTGATTCCATCGATCACAACATTGTCTAAAGTTCTACCAAAAATTTCTGATTTCCAAACTGAGAGTGGATCTTTTTCATAGTCACGCATGATATAACTGATTAAGTCTTTACATTGTTGTTCAGAACCAATGATTGGTTCAAAAGTAGATTCAACTTCGACTTTAATCATATGGATTGAAGGAGCAATTGCACGTAGTTTTACACCAAATCTTCCACCTGATTTAATAACTTCAGGCTTATCTAATATCATATCTTCAATTCTAGGAGTTGCAATGCCATAGCCTAATTGTCTAGCAGTTTTTAAAGCTACAGAAACGCTATCAAATTCACGTTTAGCTTCGGAATAATCTTGTAATAATGAAATAAATTCACCACGGTCTTCAATTTTATGACCAATAATACTTTCAACAATTTCATTATAAAGTTCATCTTTACAGCTAACAGTTATTTCTGCAGATCCTTCTGCAGGATTGATAGAAGTTAAAGTTACATCACTAATAAATTCATTTGTTTTTAAAGATTCAACGATATTATTAACTTCACGTAATTTACTATATTGTACACTTAAGTTACTAATAACATCATTGAATTGGCTCTTAATACTATGATCATCTTTTAAAACACTAATCCAACTTGGAATTTTAATATTCAATTCTTTAATTTTAAATTCATATAAAGCTTCTTTTAAAACTTTGTTTACATCACTCATTGAAACATTGTCTACACTAAGAGGTAATACTGGTACATTATATTTTTCCAATAATTGATCACGTAGTTGAATTGTTTCATCTTTTTGTGGATGTCTACTGTTTAAAATGATGATAAAGGGTTTATCAATTTGTTTTAATTCATTGACTGTTCTTTCTTCTGCTTCAACATAGTCTTCACGAGTGAAGTCACTAATTGAACCATCAGTAGTCATAACGATACCAATTGTTGAATGGTCAACGATTACTTTTCGAGTACCAATTTCTGCAGCATCTTTAAAAGGAATAGGTTCATCAAACCATGGAGTATGAACCATTCTAGGTCCATCCTCATCTGCATAACCTTTACAATTAGGTATTACATACCCAACGCAATCAACTAATCTTATTTTTACTTCTAATTCTTCAAGTGTAAGATTAATGACTTGATTAGGTACAAATTTTGGTTCTGTAGTCATTATTGTACGTCCATCAGCAGCTTGAGGTAATTCATCTACTACTTTTTTGTATAGATCCTCATCTGTTATATTTGGCAAAATTAATGATTCTACAAATTTACGAATAAATGTTGATTTTCCGGAACGTACAGGTCCAACTACACCTAAATATAACTCTTTACTTGTACGCTCAACAATGTCACGAATATATTGTTCACTCATACTAATCCTCGCTTTCATATTTCTTCTCACAATATTATATTTTTGAAACGTCATATATATTCAAGAATATAAAAAAAACTTAGATATATTATCTAAGTTTTTATCATTTTCGGCCTTTTTCCTATAAAAAGTCGGAAAAATTCTTTGGAACTCCGTCTTTTCTGATTTTTTCAACCAATTTATCTTCCAATTCTTTGCTAACTGGTTTGCCTGCAATTTTAGAAATATCATGTATTAATTTTCTTAATACCTTTTCATCCTGTAGATTTTTATTTTTTATACTGTCTGCGATGTTGAATATTGCATCTTTATCAATATTATTATTTTTACTAATATCATCAAAAATATTTTTATAACCCATAAAAAAACCTCCTATGATTGATTCATAATAAATATATGACAATCAAGGAGATTTTGTGACATTTATTCAAGTTTTAAAGTTCTACACATTAATTCTTTAATTACATCTCGTGGTTCGCGCTTATTAAATAATACATCGTATACGGCAAATGTGATTGGCATATCTACATCTAATTCTTTAGCGTATTTATATGCTGCTTCACAACTTCTAACACCTTCAACTACCATGGTCATGCTAGCCAAAGCCTCTTGAAGGTTTTTACCATTACCGATTTTATAACCTGCTTGAAAATTACGACTATGTATACTCGTTGCGGTAACAACTAAATCACCAATACCTGTTAAACCAAAAAGCGTTTCTTCTTTTGCCCCTGCTTTAACAGCTAAACGACGCATTTCAACTAATCCTCTTGTGATTAATGCCGCACGTGTGTTATCACCGTAACCTAAGCCAGAGATAATCCCGGCCGCTAACGCTATAATATTTTTTAAGGAACCTCCAAGTTCAGCACCAATTAAATCATTAAGTGCATAAACACGGAAATATTCATCATTATTAAACAGTTTTTGAATGAATTGGGCTAAATCTAAATCATCACTTGCTGCAGATACTACTGTTAACATTCTTTGAATAACTTCCTCAGCGTGCGATGGACCTGTTAAAGCCACAAATCCTTTTATTTTGTTAGCCTCAATTTCTTCATAGACAATTTCAGAAACACGTTTAAATGTATCCGGTTCAATACCTTTACTCGCGTTAACGAAAATGACTTCATGATCGAGGTTTGTATTTACATTACATAAAACAGAACGCATTACTTTAGTCGGAACTACAGTTAAAATAACTTCAGAACCTTTTAATGCTTGTTTCAAATCTGTATATCCAGTAATTGAATGTGGTAATTTAGAATTTGGTAAATACTTTCCATTTGTATGATTATTATTTATTTCATTAATTAAATTATCATCTAAATCATAGATATTAACTATATGTTTATTGTCAGCTAATATAAGTGAAAGTGCACTTCCCCAACTTCCTGCGCCTATTACTGAAATAGTACTCATATAAATCCCACCTTTTATTCTCTAATTCTAGCTATTATTCTTATTGGAGATCCTTCAAAATTAAAGTTCTTCCGTAGTTGGTTATCAATAAATCTAACATATGAAAAGTGTAAAAAATCTGGATTATTCACAAAAATGACGAAAGTAGGTGGTTTTGTAGTAACTTGAGTTACATAATATAATTTAAGTTTACCACCATTGTGCGTTGGTGCAGGGTTTAACATAGCAGCATCTAATATGGTATCATTTAATACGTTTGTAGCTATTCGACGATTATAATTTTCAAAAGATTTTAAAATAGGTTCAAATAATGTATGAACACGTTTATTTTCTTTTGCTGAAACAAATGTAATAAAACAGTAATCTAAGAAAAGAAATTCTTTTCTGATATCTTCAACCCATTTATTCATTGTTTTATCGTCTTTATCAATAGCATCCCATTTATTTACGCATATGATGATTGCTTTATGCGCATCATGTGCATAACCTGCGATTGCTTTATCATATTCAATAATACCTTCTTGTGCATTTAGTACAACGATACAAACGTCAGAACGATCAATTGCTGACATCGCTCTTAAAACACTATATTTTTCAGTGTTTTCGTAAACTTTACCTTTTTTACGCATACCAGCTGTATCAATAACGACATAATCTCTTTCATCTTTAGTAAATTTGGTATCGATCGCATCTCTTGTTGTACCTGCGATATCACTCACAATAACACGTTCTTCACCAAGTATAGCGTTAGTTAATGAAGATTTCCCTACATTAGGTCGACCAATTAAACTAAATTTAATAATATTTTCTGCATAAATGACATCTTTCTTTTCAGGTAAATTGCTAATAATTGCGTCTAGCATATCACCAAAACCAATACCATGAAGTGAAGATACACCGATTGGTTCATCAAAACCTAAAGAATAAAATTCATATAATCTTTCTTTATAACTTATGTCATCCACTTTGTTAACAACTAAAATTACATGTTTATTTGTTTTATATAGTAGTTTTGTTACATATTCATCGGCTTGCGTAACTCCATCTCTAGCATTACATACAAGGACAATTAAGTCGGCTTCATTTATCGCAATTTCTGCTTGATTTTTAATTTGTGATAAATATGGTTCATCACCAATATCAATACCACCTGTATCAATTAAATTAAATTTTGTTCCAAGCCACTCGGCTTTAGCATAAATTCTATCACGAGTTACTCCAGGAACATCTTCGACAATCGATAATCTTTCTCCGATTATCCGATTAAAAATAGTGGACTTCCCACAATTGGGACGTCCTACTATTGCTACGACTGGTAACATAAAATCACCTACAATTATTGTTATTATTTTAAGAAATCTTTTAGTTTATCTCCTAATAAATCTCCGATAGTATTATTATTTTTAACACTATCTTGCTCTTTCATGTATTTTACATAATCTTGTCTTTCTGCATCATCTTTGATTTTACGTATACTTACTTGTAAATATCTATCACTCGCATCAAAATTTGTTACTTTCACAGAAATAGTTTGTCCTGTTGTTAATTCATCTTCTGCTTTAGTAATTTTTCTTTCGCTTGAAACTTGATTTTTAGGTAATATACCTACAACATCAGCTACATATTGGACAACTGCATCACCATTATCAAAACCAACTACTGTCATATCAACTACTTCATAGGGTTTTAATCCACATGTTAACCATGGGTCTTCTTTTAATTGTTTAACTGATAATGATAATCTTTCTCTATTTGAATCAATACTTATTACTTTTACTGTAATAGTTTGTCCTTCTTTTACTTCATCAAACATATTTAAGAAAGGATTAAAGGTATATTCGTTTTTATGAAGTAAACCATCAACTAATGGATAAACATTAATGAAAGCACCGAAATCTGTTAAACGTACTACTTTTCCTTCGATTACGTCGCCTTCTTTAATATTTTGGGAAGCTACTTCCCAAGGTTTAGGTAATAAAGTTTTTATTGAGAATAACACTTGTGATTTTTCATCGTTTTTACCAGTAACCTTGACATTCACTTTATCTCCAACATTTAATACTTCAGTTATATTAGAGAATGGTAAATGTGATATTTCACGGTATGGAACTAATCCTTGATAACCATTTGCTACGACTAAAACACCATATGATTCTACACGAACTACTTCACCTTCATAAATAGCATCTAATTCAATTGCTTTATATTTATTTAGTTTTTCTTTAAATAATTCAGCAGCAATAACTACTTTGCGTGAAACAATGACATTATCACGATTTTTAAGTCCTTTAGCTACTTCAATAATTTTAACTTTGATATTTTGATTTAATAAACTAGTAGCATCAAAATGAATATCCACATCAATTTCACTAGTAGGCATAAAACAATCTATACCATAAATTTTAACAATAAGTCCACCTTTAACTTCTTTTTCAACTTTTCCTGTTATAGCATTTTTATGTTCAAATTTATTTAATAATTTTCTGTGGTTTTCATCTCTTTCAATTTCTAAACGAGATAATAATACCACTTCGTCATCTCTTTTTTTAATTTTTGCAATAATTTTGTCTCCAACTTTAACAAAGTCTTTTGCGCTTTCTACTTCTTTTAATGTCAATTCATTTAGGTACATTGTACCTTCAGTAAAGTCACCGAAATTAACAGTTACTTCGTTTTCAGTTACTTTAATAACTTCTCCTTCAATAATTTGTCCTACTTTAAAATGTTTAAGATCGTAGTTAAATGTTTGTTCCATTTGAATTCACCTTCCCTAAAATTATACCAATAATAGTATCTACCACTTCATCGATTGTGAGTAAAGAAGTGTCTACTTCAATAGCATCATGCGCCTTTACAAGCGGATTCAACTTTCGTGTCGTATCTAAATGATCACGTTTAATTATTTCAGCTTTAATTTCATCATAATTAATACTCACATTTGGATTTTTAATTATCAATTCATTATATCTTCTTTTTGCTCTTTCTTCAACAGAAGCCGTCAAATATATTTTAACAGTTGCATCCTTCAGTACATTCGTACCAATGTCTCTGCCATCCATTATAATATCACTATTATACGCCATAGCCCTTTGCATAGGAACGATTTTTTCACGTACGCTTTGCTTGGAAGATACAATGGATACTGAATTTGTAACATCACGTTCACGAATTTGTTTAGTAACGTCTTCTCCATCAATCCATACTTTGTCATCTGTAGTCAATTGAATAGGAGTATTATCGATAAAATAATACTTACTGTCATCGTTAATATCAATTTTTAATTGTAAAGCTTTATATGTGATAGCACGGTACATCGCTCCTGTATCCACATATATATAATTTAATTTAGAGGCACATTTCTTTGCTATCGTACTTTTACCTGCTCCTGCTGGTCCATCAATTGCTACACTTATGTGGTCCATAAAAGCCTCCTTGATGTTTATTAAGGTAATAAACTTATTATAATATCTTTATAAATATATAAAGCTACACAAAGTAAAATAAGTATTGTTAATACTAAAAAAATGGGTAGTTTACTTTTTTTAATATTTTGGTCATTATCAATAATCGGTTCTATAGCTTCTATTAATATTGTATCCTGATTATCATCATCTTCATTTATTTCACTTAACATTTCTTTAATATTTTGTTCAAATTTTTCATCGTTGTAAGTAAAGTTGATTTCTGAATTACTACTTACATCATTTATTAAGTCTTTTAGTAATGTTTTCTTGTCACGGGAATTAAATAACAATTTCTCTGAATTTTTAATAATTTCATCAATATTTACTACTTTATCTGCTACTTTTTCATTAACTAATGATTCAACTTCAACAATTACTTTTATTTCTTCTTTAGGATTCATTAGTCTCCTAAGTTCTTCAAAATAATCATAAAGTGATTTAGTTGAATCCAGTAAATTAATTTCAATTAATTTATTGGTTGAAACTACCAAAGACTTATCATTATCCAAATTTAAAACATTTTGGTCGCTTTTAAAGCTTTTAGCGATTTTAGACATGTTTTTACTTACTTGACTATCTAAGTCATCGTTAAGTATTTTAGTCTCCACATATGCTTTTTGAAACATATGTGGTGTTTTAATTGTATTTTGTTTTTCACCATTTGACAAATTATCATTAATATGCATGATAAATCACCCTTTAAAATATATATCCTCAAAATTATAGCACATTTTAATTTAATTAAAAATATATTTTTGCATTAAATAAAAAATAAATTATCATACTAAAAATAAATTAACAAATTTTTCTATGGAAATATTTGCTATAATTGCCAAATTTTGTTATAATTTTCATGTTAAATGTTTATAAATATAGGAGGAAAATAATTTAATGAAAAATTTAATTTATGCTGGTGTTTTCGTTGGTATTATTGCGTTACTATATGCAGTAGTATTGAACAACAGAATTAAACGCGCACCGCGAGGAACAGAAAGAATGCAAGAAATTCAATCTTATATTAAAGAGGGAGCCATGGCATTCTTATCACGCGAATATAAAGTATTAGTTATATTTGCAGGAATATTATTCTTAGCAATCGGTATCTTAACTGGTATCGGTGAAAATGGTAATATGCTTAATTCTTGGTTAACTGCTGGTAACTTTTTATTTGGAGCATTATTATCTGCATTAGCTGGATACTTCGGTATGCAAGCTGCTACAAATGCAAATGCTCGTACGGCTGCTGCTGCTAAAGATAGCGGGATGAACAAAGCTTTATCAATCGCATTTAGTGGTGGGTCTGTAATGGGTATGTGTGTTGTCGGTTTAGGATTATTTGGTATCAGTTTAGTTTATGCAGTTGAAACATTAATATTAGGTACTGGTGAAGTTCAAATCGAACACGTAATTAATGGATTTGCATTAGGAGCCTCATCAATCGCACTATTCGGTCGTGTGGGCGGAGGTATTTACACTAAAGCTGCTGACGTTGGTGCTGACTTAGTAGGTAAAGTTGAAGCAGGAATTCCTGAAGATGATCCACGTAACCCTGCAGTTATTGCTGATAACGTTGGTGATAACGTTGGTGACGTTGCTGGAATGGGCGCTGATTTATTTGAATCCTACGTTGGTTCAATTATAGCCGCTATTACATTAGGTATTACATTATTAAACCGTGGAGAATTAGACCTAAATCCTAGTATTTTAGCTGATTTACCCACAGCAAAATTAATTGTCGCCATTTTCCCAATCATCATCTCAGCTGTTGGTATTATTGCTACAATTATTGGTTCTTTCTTTGTTAAAGGGGATGACAAAACAGATCCGCATAAATCATTAAAATTTGGTACTTATGCATCAGCAATCCTAGTTATATTAGCTTCATTTGGTTTAAGCTTATATTTCTTCGAAGGTCTAGACCAATTCTATGCTATTGTATCTGGCCTAGTAGTTGGACTAATCATTGGTGCATTAACTGAAATTTACACTTCTGGAGATCACCGTTTTGTTAAACAAATAGTTAACTCAACTAAAACTGGTCCAGCTACAACAATTATCTCTGGTTTATCAGTTGGTATGTCATCAACTGCATTCCCAGTACTCATTATCGCAGCCGGAACATTAGTTGCTTTCGAATTTGCTGGGCTTTATGGTGTAGCTTTAGCTGCTGTTGGTATGTTATCAATCGTAGGTAATACAGTTGCAGTTGATGCTTATGGTCCAATCGCTGATAACGCAGGTGGTATAGCTGAAATGGCTGAATTACCAAAAGAAGTTCGTGAAATTACTGATAAATTAGACGCCGTTGGTAATACAACTGCCGCAATTGGTAAAGGATTTGCAATTGGTTCTGCTGCTTTAACTGCTCTAGCTTTATTTGCTTCATATGCTTATGTTGCAGGTGAAGAAGGTGGATTAATTAAAGATGGCGAATTAATTATTAACATCCTAGATGTTAGAGTTGTTGCCGGTTTATTGATTGGAGCTATGTTACCATTCTTATTCTCAGCCATGACAATGAGTTCAGTTGGTAAAGCTGCATTTGATATGATTGAAGAAGTACGTCGTCAATTCCGTACTATCCCTGGTATTATGGAAGGTACAACAAAACCTGATTATGCAAAATGTGTTGATATTTCAACTACTGCAGCAATTCGTGAAATGTTATTACCTGGTATTTTAGCTGTAGCTGCTCCTTTAGCTGTAGGATTTGTACTAGGTTCAGCTGCATTAGGAGGCTTATTAGCAGGAGCATTAGTTTCTGGTGTTATGATGGCAATCTTCATGTCAAACGCTGGTGGTGCTTGGGACAATGCTAAAAAATCCATTGAAGCATCAGGACGTAAAGGTTCTGAGGATCATAAAGCAGCTGTTGTTGGTGATACAGTAGGAGATCCATTCAAAGATACTTCTGGACCATCAATTAATATATTAATCAAATTAATGACAATTGTTTCATTAGTATTCGCTACTTTATTTGGAACAGGTTTAATTTAACAAATAGAATATTTATTAACGTAAAGCAGTTCAAAATTGCTTTACGTTTTTTCTTTTTTGAACCATTTATTGAAATATTTTTAAAAAATATTTTTAACTTGAGCTGTTTTGTGATAGAATAGATTATAATAACAGGGGATGATAATTTGGCAGAAATATATATTGTAATGACACACTCAGGTTCGATACCAGCAAAATTAATTAAATTATGTTCAAAATCTAAATATAGTCATGTATCAATAAGTATTGACAAGAATTTAAATGCCTTATATAGTTTCGGAAGAAAAAGTCCTAAAAATCCTTTAAACGGTGGTTTTGCAATTGATGGTATCAATGAAGGTATTTATAAAGTATTTAAAAATACATATTGTAAAATATATAAAATTATGATCGACGATGAAAAATATGATCGTTTTATGGAGATCCTTAATTACTATTTAGATAATCAAGATCAATACAAATATAATTTTATAGGATTAATCACTGTATTAATACATATACCTTATCGAAGAGAAAATTATTATTTTTGCTCACAATTTGTATCTGAAGTTCTTGATAAAAGTGAAATATATAAATTCAATAAAGATTTTACTCTTATTAAACCAAATGACTTTAATGAACTTAAAAATTTTGAGCTTATTTTCGAAGGTAAATTAAATGATTATAAAAAAATATTATTAAATAAAAAATCACTTGAATTTTAATTCAAGTGATTTTGTTTTATTCTAATTGATTTATTATTTCTACTACAGTATTAGATGGTATCGCAAAACCAATATTATCAACATTTTCTTCAATACTTTTCATATTATTAATACCGATAATCTCGCCATTTATATTATATAATGGTCCACCACTATTACCTGGGTTAATTGCGACGTCATGTTGAATTAATACTTCAGTAAAATCAATCACTCCATCTTCATTATTATCAACGTGTACAAGCCTAGATAAACCTGAAATAACACCCATTGTTACACTACCATAATATTCAAATCCTAAGGGACTACCTATAGCGATTGCGATTTGTCCTCGCGTTATTAAGCTTGAATCAGCAAAAGTAGATACAGGTAAGTCGCGATTTAATGTAAATTTTAAGACTGCTAAGTCAGAACTCATATCACTACCAAGTAAGATGGCATCTACATATTCATTATTTTCTAACACGACTCTTAATTTTTTAGCATCACGAACAACGTGTTCATTAGTAACTAAATAATAATCATCATTGACTCTTTTATAAATTACACCAGAACCAGTTGAAACTTCTTGAAGTGTATTATAAACATTTTGATAATTTGAAACACCTAGTACTGCTTGAGTATTTTTATTAACTACATCAATGATCAATGTTTCAAAATTTTGAAGTTCAGTGTTAGTCGTTTGATTATTTAAATTTAACTCATCTATCAATTCGCTTTTCATATCCATACTTAAATCATTAATCAAACTAGTTACAAATATTTGTAATTCTTGTTTTAACAATTCATGATCAGTTTGTTCACTTAAAGAATTAGCAATCATTTCATCGATTCTTTGATTAATAGTCTGAATAAAGATTTCATTTTCATTTAATTTTTCATCTATTAATAAACTAAGTTCATTATATAAATCAGACTCTAATTCATCGATTAATTCATTCTCGATTTGTATTTTAAGTTCTAAAAGTATTTGTTCTTTTAATTCTTCATATTGCAGATTATCGATACTTGTCTGTATTTCACTATAAATTTCACTCTTTATTTTATCAATTTGTTCTTGATTATAAGCGAGATCACATCCAGTGAGCAGATATACAAACATTAAAACAACGATTAATTTCTTCATTTTATCCCTTCCTTTGTCACTAGTACTAAAAATTATACAGCTAAAATGTGATATATTTGTGATAAAATGGTAAAAAAAGGTAAAATTAGATATAAAAAAATTAAGACCATAGATAAAATTCTATGGTCTTAAATTAAAATCTTCGATAATGATAATTAGCATCATCTTTTTTATGTTTAGCTAGTACATATAGTTGTTTAATTTCATGAATTTTTAAAGGTCTAAATTCACCTGGTTTTAAACCTACTACATTTAAAAATGCATATTGTTCACGACGTAATTTCTTTACAGGATGTCCAATAGCTTCAAACATTAATTTAACTTGATGATATTTACCTTCATGAATTATGATTCTAACTTGTGATGAACTGTTCACCTTATCAACACCTAATAAAGCAACTTTAGCTGGAGCTGATGTATATTCTTCTAATCTAACACCCTTTTTCAGTTTCATCAGATCAGAACTGTTAACAATACCTTCACAACGAACTAAATAAACTTTATCTACTTCATTTTTAGGATGAGTCAATAAATTCGAAAATTCACCATCATTAGTTAATATTAAAACACCTGTTGTATCATAATCTAATCTACCGACAGGGAAAACACGTTCTCTAATTCCCTTTTCTCTTAAATAATCTAAAACAACTCTTCTGCCTAAATCATCACTAACTGCTGAAATACATCCACTTGGTTTATTTATCACGAAATAAACTTTTTGTTCGTTTTCTATTCTTAATCCATCTACTACAATTTCATCTTTATTACTTACCTTAACACCTAATTCAGTAACAACTTGCCCATTAACAGAAACTCTTCCTTCTTGTATTAGTTCTTCTGATTTACGACGACTTGCTACTCCACTGCTTGCGATCACTTTTTGTAATCTTTCCATTATTTCACCTACAATCTATTTAACACTACATATTTTATTCTAAAATCAGATATAATACAATGAAAAACGACTTATTCAAGAAAAAAAGTCTGAATTATACATTTATTAGTATCATTCAAACTTAAAAAATTATTATTATTCGGCAGTCAATACAGCACCTAAATAATTTTCTTCAATAAATTGTTTTACTTCATCTGATTGTAAAACTTCTATTAAAGCTTTAATTTTAGGGTCATTTTCATTTCCTTTTTGTACTGCGATAATATTAACATATTCACTTGCATCAGCTACTGTTTCAGACAAAATACGATTTGTAGATGGAAGTTTAACGTCTAATACGTAGTTTGTATTAATACATACAACCGTATTATCAGTATGACTCGTGCTATCATATAATGTCGTAAGCATTTTTGCCTCATTTTCATAATCAAATATTAAATTAAGAGGATTCGCTTCAATCGCTTCATGTACATTATCAGTTATTTTAGCGTTAGGTTTTAAATCAATTAAGTTATTTTTTTCTAAAATTTTTAAAATTCTTAATTGATCTGTAACTGATTTACTTAAAATGACAGTTGTATTATTCCAATTATCTATGTTCGATAAACTTAAATTTTTAGAATAAATACCTAGTGGTTCAAAGTGAACGCCACCAACATTAACTAGTTCTGCATCATTGTCAGTATTCCATTGTGTTAAGTAAGGAACATGTTGAAAATAATTTGCATCTAAAGAATCATTATTAACCGCAATATTTGGTGTATTATAATCAGTTAAGATTTCTATATCAAGTTTATAACCTTTTTCTTCAAGTAAAGGTCTCGCAAATTCTAATATTTCTGCATGAGGTGTTGGTGAAGCACCTATATAAATAGTATTTGGGTCTTTTTTGTTACAAGCGCTTAGTGCAATCAATAATAAAAATAAATTGAATAATAAAAAACTTTTTTTCATGTTAATACTCCTTTATGTTATCTTTTATCAATTTTTTTTGTGGTATAATCGCCAACAGATTGAAAAACAAGCACAATCATAATACTTACGATTGTAGCAACTAAAGTAACATCATGGCGACTTCGTGAAAATCCTTCATCAATAGCTAAATATCCTAGTCCTCCAGCCCCAATTACACCAGCCATTGCTGTATAGCTTAATAATGTAATAGCGGTAACCGTTATACCAGAAATTAATGCTGGTAATGATTCGGGAATTAAAACCTTGGTAATGATTTGGAAAAAAGACGCTCCCATAGCTCTTGCAGCTTCAATAACACCTTTATTGATCTCTCTTAAAGCAATTTCTACAAGTCTAGCATAAAAAGGAATCGCAGCAATAATTAATGCTGGTAAGGCTGCTTCTTTTCCGGTAATATTTCCAATTATTTTATTTGTAAAAGGAATTAATAATACAATTAGGATTATAAAGGGGATAGAACGAAAGATATTGATAAAAGTAGATAGAATTTTATTGATCATTTTAACCAATATGTGATTTTCATTAGTTAAAAACAAAATCAAGCCTAATAATAAACCAAAAATAAAGACAAAAATTGTTGTAATAGCTGTCATATACAATGTTTCATATGTATATTCTAATACTTTTACCCACTTTACGTGAGGAAGGAATGCTTCAGTCAATTTATTAAGTTTATCCATTAGTTCATCACCTCAACTTCTATACCTAATGAGATTAAATAATCTAATGCTTTCGTAATATCATTTCCAGTTAATTGTAAATATAATGTTCCATATGATCCTGTTGAGGTTTGAACAACTTTACCGTGTAATATATTGACATCAACATCGTTATTTTTAATCAATTGAGATAATATGGGTGACTCAATATTTTCATTTTTATACTTTAGAATGACAATTTTTCCTTTAGAATATTTTTCAATTAAATGATTCATAGATTCATGTGAATCATCATCATACACAATTTGTTTAATAAATTTTTTTGTGGTTTCTTTTTTAGGATTTGTAAATACATCAAGTACATTTCCTAATTCTATAATACTACCTGCTTCCATAACAGCAACTCGATGACATATTTTCTTAATAACATGCATTTCATGTGTTATTAAAACGACTGTTATTCCTATATTCTTGTTTATTTCTTTAATTAATTCTAATATAGAATCAGTGGTTTGTGGGTCAAGTGCTGATGTTGCTTCATCACATAATAGAACTTCGGGATTGTTTGCTAAAGCACGTGCAATACCAACTCTTTGTTTTTGTCCACCACTAAGTTCAGAGGGATAAGAAGACTCTCTACCATCTAATCCTACTAAGTTAATTAATTGATTGACTCGATCCTTAATTTCTTGTTTAGAAACATGGGCAATCTCAAGCGGAAATGCGATATTTTCAAATACAGTTCTAGACCATAGTAAATTAAAATGTTGAAAGACCATTCCAATTTTTCTTCTAACTACACGTAATTCTTTACTACTAATTTTAGTAATGTCTTGGCCATTGACGAATACACTTCCATTAGTAGGCTTTTCGAGAAGATTAATTAAACGGATCAGCGTACTCTTTCCAGCACCACTGTAACCAACAATGCCGAAAATTTCACCTTTCTCAATTTTAAGATTGATGTTTTCTACTGCATGAATGTGTTGATTTTTTTTAGAATATGTTTTTGATAATTGATTTAAAACGATCATAGTTTCCCTCCTTAATTGTCGACAAAAAGGATTAGAATAATACAAATAATAAATAAAAAAACCTTTCCACATTAGCAGAAAGGCATTCAAAAATACACATTTCTACTTATCTTTCAAGGATTACTCCTTGCAGGATTTAGCACCTTTTCAATTTAATGAAGGTTGCCGGGCATCATAGGGCCAGTCCCTCTGCCGCTCTGGATAAGTTCAATTTTTATATAATTTTTTGTATATTTATTATTATAACGAGTTTAAATAAAATGTCAACTACTTTAATGATATTTTTACTTTATTTTGGTAAATTAGAAATGATTATCAAAACAATAATATTTTGACCGCAATAAAAGCAAAAACAAAACTTAATAAATCAATTAATAATCCCGCTTTTATAGAATGTTTCACATTTTTAATACCTACAGCACCAAAGTATACTGTAATGATATATAAAGTAGTATCAGTACTTCCTGATATAATAGAACCGAGATAACCAATATAACTATCAGGACCATACTTTTTAAATATTTCGATAAGTGTCGCAGTACTAGCCATACCAGATATTGGTTTAAATACCATTAATGTGATGAGATCAATATTAATAAAATTATTTTTATCAATAAAGTTAACTATTGTATTTAAAAAATCAGAACCTTTAAATACTGCCGTTGCGATAATCATACTCGCTATATATGGGAGAATTTCTATTGAATATTTAATTCCTTCTTTAGCACCTTTAATAAAACTTTCATATGCATTTACTTTCTTATGTAATGAATAGGCTAATAATAAAGCGACTAATATAGGAATAATATAAACCGTTATATCCATCTTATCACTTCTTACTTATTTTATCTTTATTAAAATGATTGAAAATTCGATCAATGATCACTGCACATATAGATGCAAAAAATGTTATTAACACGACAATCGGTAATACTTTAGTTGGATCTTCACTACCATAAATTTTTCTTAACGATACTAATGTCGTTGGAATTAACGTGAAACCAGCACAGTTAATTAATATTAAAGTAATCATTGACCGACTTGCAGTATCTTTATTGTCATTTAATTTTTTCATTTCTTCAAATGCTTTTATTCCAAGTGGGGTTGCAACACTACCCAGTCCTAAAATATTCGCTGCCATATTACTCGCAATTAGACCGTGAACTTCATGATCTTTTGGTAACTCAGGAAACAAAAATTTGGTTACACGATAAATTTTTTTGGCGAATGCATCTATTAAGCCACTATCTTTCGCTACTTGTAATAATCCACTCCATAAGATATAAAGACCAGTCAGATTTATTAATAGCCGTACTGACTCCCCTGGTGCACTAAGAAGGGCATCATTTACTTCTGGTATTTTATTATTGATCACCGCAAACACAATCCCGATTAAAAATAAAAATACCCATATTTTATTTACCAAAATAATTCACGAATAATATCCATTATTCCAAGTCCTAAATCACTTATTGTAAAGGCATTATTTAAAGAACGATGTGTTTTATCATAAATCGATACTTCTCTTTTTAAGACAACCTCATCATTTTTAGTAAGAAGAAGATATGTTTTTTTATCTTCTTTATTTATTATAATCCGATATTGATTGATTTCTTCATCAGATAAAGGATAAACAATATTTTCTTCGACATAAAAAATATCGTTCATACCCTTAACCTCAAATATTCCTTTTTTTATAATTGTTTTCATTGAATATTCTTCGAAACCATACGTAAATAATGACATATGGTCATTCCAGTCATTAGAACAATTTAATGTGACTACGATTAGCTCTTCATTATTTTTTTTAGCTACAGACACTAAAGTTCGACCTGCTTTTTTTGTAAATCCCGTTTTACCCGCGATCACATAATCATAACTGTTTATTAAACGATGTTTATTATGCCAAACATAATACATTCCATCTATTGATTTAGCACGATGAACACTAGCTGAATTAATCTCCCGGTATAAGGGATTATTCATGGCATATCTCATTAATAGTGCCATATCGAAAGCTGTAGAAATATTTTGGGTTTCTTCATCTAGACCCGATGGATTTTCAAAGAAACTATTCTTCATACCTATTTCTTTGGCTTTCTCATTCATTAAAAGTACAAAATCTGACGCATTACCTGAAACGTGTTCTGCGATTGCCCAAGCAGCATCATTACCAGAGCGAAGCATTAAGGCATAAATTAAATCCTTTAAGTAAAACTGTTGACCTTTTTTCATATAAATTGATGAACCAACTTGTTGAGTTGCCTTTTCACTAATCGTAACTACACTATCTAACTGGTCATTTTCAACAGCGAGTAGTGCAGTCATAATTTTCGAAATAGAAGCAATCGGTCTTTGATCATGAGCATCTTTTTCAAATAGCACCCTTCCTGTAGTACTATCCATCAAGACAGCTGATTTAGCAACACTATTAGGCGTTGCCGCATTGACTTCTATTTGTACATATAACATGATTAAAAGGAAATAAATAGGAAGCAATAAAATTAATTTTTTTTTCATTATTATCACCTAAACAATTATATGAAACAACTATCAATTTTTATGATTAAGTGACAAAATAAGCAAAAATATTACAAAGAAAAAATCCATATTTCTAATAAATATGGATTTTAATAAGTTCATTTTCCTTTTAATTTGAATAATGAAAGGTTAATAATTAAAAAATTATCCAAAAAATTAAATAGATTAATAATCCTAATCCTATTGTTGACATAATGGATGTAACCCATTTTGATATGAATGGAGATTGGCCATATACTATTTCTTCAGGAACACTTTTATCACTTTGTTCTATAATTACTTGAACATTTTGGTTCAATTCCTCACATTCAACAATACATGTTTTTTGCTTCTCAGAAGTATCTACAGAAATTAATTCCTCTTCAGACATATCCTCTACTGCGAATTTCTCATCAATCATTTTATTTAAATCTTCATTTATTAAATCAGCTAAAGAGTTCTTATTGGTGAAGTATTTTATTTCATATTTATTTTTTAATTTTATTTCTTTTTTAAAAGCATCTTGTTTACTATCATTCTTATTAATCAACCTTATTTTTTCTACTAACGATAACTGTGAATTATTATAAAGATTTATTTTATCGTAATAGATTAATCCATCACCCATGTAAAAATGGGATTCTATAGCCTCATCTCGGTCAAAAACACCCAACCGAATTTCCATTTCATTTATACTTTTTTCTTCTTCAATGTATTTAATAATTTTTTCTTTATTCGCAAGATAAAAATCACTGTTAAAATTAATGCCCAAATCTGACGGTATCCATCCATATCGTCCACCTAAAATACCGATAAAATACGGATAACACCTTTCTTCTTCCCTTAAACAAATACCTATTGTATCCCAAGCGTTTATTTGTTCCTCTTTTACA